>JANMSC010000465.1:0-22933 GCA_031388885.1 Gemmatimonadales bacterium
CGTCGGCCCGCCGCTGGAGCAATTGTTTGAGGAAAGCGGCGGTCGAAGTTCATAACGTCAACATATGGGGCCGTCGGTAGTGGACGGCATATACATACGTTGACGTTATGAACTTCGACCGCCGCTTTCCTCAAACAATTGCTCCAGCGGCGGGCCGACGATCGATTCCGCCCCGCGCACCAACCGCTCCGCCGCTGGTGTCCGGGTGGCCCACATCCGGCGCGCTGTGGTCAGGTCGTAACCGGTGACGTCGAGCCGGACCCCAAACCGTGTCGTCATGCCCGCTCCTGCGGCGACGAATCGGTCAACCCATCGGCGCACGCCCGGCTCGGCGCTGGTGACGACCAGCAGCTGCAGCATATCTGAGGGACGCTCAACCCCGTCCGCCACCGCACCGATGATGGCGACGGCTTCCATTCCCGAGTCGCCCGATCGGCCCACGGCCGAAAGCTCACTTCGGATTGCTGGGAAAAAATCGGCTTCAGCGCGAAGTAGTGCCGCCACCGCCGGCGCGAGCCGATGTCCAGCGGCGGCACGGACAAGTCGTTCGCGTCGGCCACCGACACGTTCAACCAGCCCGGTCGCCAGCAGGTCGGTCAACGCGAGGTCAATGCTACGGAACGCCATACCCCCCCGGCGCGCGATCTCCTGGCAGGAGAGGGGTTCACCAGAGCGCCAAAGCTCCCGCAGTGTGACCACTTTTGCCCTGGTCCCCATCGCAACGGCTAATGGAGAGTGAAACGCCCCGGTTATCGGTGTTTTGGCCATTTTATAAAGTACTGTACATTATACTTTATTACAATATGGGGCACACAGCTGTTCGGTGGAGTTCGGCCGTCAGCCTATGAAGTTGGTGTCTGGAGGTCGAACGGGACCCCGGCGGTCGCGCAGATGTTCAGGACGGTTTCACCAATTTTGTTGTTCGGGGTGGAGGCCCCGGCCGTAATGCCGATCATGGTGGCCCCGGCGAGCCAACCGCTCTGGCGCGCCTCCGACTTGGTCCGGACGGGCTGGAACCGGATTTCACCGGTCGCAGGCTCGATCCCTTCGGCATCCTCGATGTGGTAGGTCGTGACGCCGCGGCTTTCGGCCAGCGCCGCCAAGGCGCACGTGTTCGACGAGTTGTAGCCGCCCACGACGAGCATCACGTCGAGGGGGCGCTCAAGCATCGCGACCACCGCATCCTGACGCTCCTGGGTCGCGGAACAGATCGTGTCGAACGATCGGAAATGCTCGGCGAGTTGTTCCTCGCCGTACCGGCGCGCCATGGCGCGTCCTACCTCCGCCGCGATGGCGAGTGACTCGCCCGACAGCATCGTCGTCTGGTTGGCCACACCCACGCGCACGAGGTCGGTCGTGCAGTCGAACTCAGGCGAGGCCGCGTTCGCAAAGTGCGCCGTGAGCGCGTCCGCGTCGCCGCGCCCCTCGATCCAGTCACACACCATGCGGGCTTCGTCCATGTTGAAGACCACGAGGAAGCGACCACCCTGGTGCTTGGTCACCTGACTCGCGGTGGCCTGGGTCTCTTCATGGTAGTGCTTGCCGTGGATCAGTGCGGTATAGCCGTCGCGGGCGTAGCTGTCGACCCGCTTCCAGACGTTCAGCACCGAGCCGCATGTCGTATCGACCAGCACGCAGTTGATGGCCCGCAACCGCTGGAAGTCACGCATCGTTACACCAAACGCCGGGATGATCACCACGTCGTCGGTGGTGATGCCATTGTAGTCGAACACCCCGTCCGGGCCGGGGCGGAGAAACGTGATGCCCATGGCCAGCAGCTTGTTGTTGACGTGGGGATTGTGGATGATCTCGCCGACGAGGAAGAGGCGGCGATCGGGAAACTTCGCCCGCGTCTCGTAGGCGTAGTCCACCGCACGATCGACGCCGTAGCAGAAGCCGAACTCCTGCGCGAGCCGAAACGTCAATGGACCGACCTGCAGCTCATTGCCCCGGGCGCGCACGGCGTCAACGATTGCGCTGTGATAGTCCGCCGAACGCTGTCCTTCAATTTCTGCCTTGAGGCCGAAACCGCGGCGGAAGTACGTCGTCTCCATGAAATCAAAGATAGCGCAACAGACCGACCCTACGCCCGCCCGATCAGCTACATCCGATCGCAGTCGCCGTCACCGGGACGCGATCGAAGGATCCCTTGAGCACAAGGGTGTCGGAGTTTCCAGGCGCGTGCATCCGCACGTCGAGGGTTCCGGTCACCGTCGCGTGCCCGGCTCGCAGCTGGACCATGCCGCTCGTCGAACGGAAGCCGACGAGCACGGCCGAGTCGCGGGCCCAGCGGATCGCAGCAGTCGCGCCCGGTCGCGGCACGGCGGGGAGGAGCGTCGGAGACACCACGGCGTGGCGCCCACTCGTGAGCGATTCGGTCTCGTACACAACGATCGAAACGCCGGTGTCGGCCGAGATGCCCTGCAGGATGCCGAGTCGCGTCCCGGGACACCAGTTCAGCGTGGCTGGAAGGACAGCGCGACCGCGGTAGCGCCCACTCCATTCGACGGCGATTTCACCCGGCTCGGCCGCGAGCACCGAGGGGCGCACGCGTCGGAAGACCCACCAGCTGATTGCCGCGATCGCGGCGACGAGCACGACGCGCGCTGCGGTGCGGCGTTTCACCACGGCGTCCCGAACACGAGATCGAATCGCAGCCCCTGGCCCTGGCGGGGCGTGATCGGATGGCTCAGCTCCGCGCGCACGATGCCCTGCAGCATCGACACGCCAACCCCGGCCCCCAGCAGCAGCGGCACTTCGCCGAACGCGGCGAGACGTCCCGCCTGGCCCGCATCGGCGAACACCACGGGCTTGAGCGCCCCGCGTCCGGGTGGCATCACGTCGACTTGTGCCGCCCACATTGCATCGCCGCGAATCGTGCCAAAATCGAAACCGCGCACCGTGTTGATTCCTCCCGCGCGAAGTGTGAGCTGGGGGATGGAGCCTGTCGAGGCCACGCCGGCCCTGATTCGCGCCGTCACCGCTCGAGTCACGACCCGCGGCAGGCGCACGTCGCCGACGATTCGCGCGCCCGCCAGTCCGTCGACGGTGAGTACGTCTGCCCCCAGGCTCCAGCGCGATCCAGGGGCGACGTGGTCGATCCTCGCGTGTGCGCCAAAGGCAAGCCCTTCGCGGACCCCGGCGTTGATCGGGAATCGCCCGTCGTCACCGAAGATACGCGGAACGCCAGCACGTGCGGCGCGCGCGACACTCCCATGGTCCTCGACACTCGCTCCGACGGTCAACTCCATACCCAGGCCGAGCGACGATTCGTGGGTGAGGCGAGCGCCCTGGGCAAGCACGTAGTCGCCGTCGTCGTGACCGGTGAGCATCGCCCGAAGGGAGTTGCTGAAGGACAGCCCGCGCGCGAACGGGTCGAGGTCAGAGAGGTCTCGCGCGATCGCGATCGTCGTGCGACCACCCGGCGCGTCGCGCACGACCGCGACCCGAGCCATCACACGGTCATCCGCGAGTCCGAGTCGTGCGGTCGCCTGCAACTCGGTGAATGCGAGCGGTGCGCGTGCCCGAACGGTCGCCGACAGCGTCGTGCCTTGGACCCGATTGTAGCGGATGGCCTCTCCGAGCCGTTCCCACGCGATACCGGCTTTAGCCCGCCCGGTCATTTCGGGAGGGAGTCGTTCAGCCATCGTGGCGAGATCGGCCACAGCCTCGCGGATTCGCGCCCGGTCGGCATCGGTGCCCTGCAAGTCGAGGGAGTCGCCCCATTGGTCGTAGGCACGCAGCGAATCGGCCGAAGGTCGATGAATCTGGTAACGACCGCCGCGCGCCAGATAACCGGTACGATCGCGCGCCCGGAGCGAATCGGGCACTTCGCCCCGCCGTTCGGCACGCAACGTGTCGCGCAGCGCGCGGCGGGCGTCAGCCGAATTGGACCGGCCGACCGTGGTGTCGGGAAACGAAGCGTCAAACACGATCGGCGTCCCACCATTGATTGCATAGTCATCAAACGTCGTGGTGGCCTCGAACGGAACAACGACGTTGACTCCGAACGGGACGGTGATGCGGCCCGACAGCACTTGACGGTAGGGCATCCAGTACCGTCGATCCTGCAGCCCGTACTCGAGGTCGGCATCAACTTGCAGGACGCGCGACACCAACCGATTGGCGCGTCGCGCGGCGACGGTATCGCCTTGCGTCTCGCCGTCTGGAGCGGCCCAGAGGTCGGTGCCCACGAACCGGAAGGTGAAACGGGCCACATCGCCGGTGCTCACATCAAGCCAGAGTCGGCCCGCGACATAGGCCCCGCCCGAAGCCTTCGGCGTAATCGTGACGCTGCGGATCGTAGTACGGCGACCGCTGACAGTGATCGTAAGCGAGTCACCGGCGGCGTAGCGATACGATCGGTCGGCGCCAGGGGCGAGCGGATGCGGGGCGGCGCGGTCAGGGGTTTCGCTGCCGAACACCCGGATGGAATCTCCGAGAGTCCGCGGCACGAACCACGGGCGCCCGAAGCTCGATGTCAGGTTCACGCCTTCCATCCGGCTGGCGTTGCGCCGGCCGAGCAGGTCGACACGCAAGTCGTTGGGAAGCTGCCACGCAATGGTGCCTTCCTGCTCTTCGGCAGCGACGGCGGGAACATCGGCCCAGCGTCGCTTGCCGAAGCCGAACGAGATCCGATAACGCAGCTTGGCGCGATAGTCGCGGACCGTGGTGTCGTGCGCGGCATGCCGCAGCATCGCGCGAGCCACCAGTTCTCTGGTGGCTCGATCGGCATACGTCGTTGTATCAGAAAAGGGCGCGCCGAGCAGCGCGACGAATGTCAGGAAGGGGACGGCTGGTCCCATTTGGTCCGCCCGTCCCGATGGAGGCCGTACGCACGCAGCCGACGCCAGAGCGTGGTGCGTGAAATGCCGAGCGTCTTGGCCGTCTCGGCGAGGCGCCAGCTGTGTCCCTCGAGCGACCGGACGATCGCATCTTTTTCGCGGTCGGCAAGCGTCGTCGGCCCTTCGCGGCGGGGCATGAACATCGCCTCGCCGATCTCGAGCGAGCCGACCCGGAGTGGCGCGAGGCGCCCGCCAAAGTTGGCAAGCTCCGGCAACAGGTCGTCTTTCTCGCCGCCCTGGTCGAGCCCCGCATCATCGAGGATCTCGCGAGCCGGCGCATTGAGGTACGTAATTCGACCCTGCTGGTCGAACACGATGACGCCCTCGTTGAAGGCGTCGAGAAGGGCCTTCGCGAGAGGCGAGAAGACCGACGGAAGGGTGGGTGTTGTCATCGGCTGCGTCATAGTCGTCGATACGCTCCATCGGGCACCGGAGTTTCATATGGGGACATCAGGAATTTCGCGCTCGGGCACCGATCCGGCATATTCCGCCGATCGATGAAAGCATCTCCCCGAGCATCCAGCGCGGTGTCGAGCCGCCCACGTCCCACACTGGCAACGGGTTGGCCCCTGATCGCTGCGTTCGCGTGCGCGGTCGCGGGGCGTGTGCTGGGGACGGCGAGCGGGGTCAGTGCCACCACGCCCAACGACCAGGCAGCCCTGTACGTGCTGGCGCTGTTGGCCGCCGGCGCCGGCCTGATCGCGTTGAGCCGGGCACCGGACCTCCTCCCCACCCCGGCCATCGTTGGCATCGCTGCGGGCGTGGCAACGATGCTCTTGGTAGCCCCGGCTGACCTTCGGCCGCTCGAGACGACGCTCCCCGCGTTCCTGCTCGGGGCGCCGTGGCGATATGCGCTGACGCCGCTTGTGGTGCATTTCGCGTTTGCAATCGGATGGCCGCACCGGCGGCGCCATTGGTTCGGGATCGTGGTCGGCTGGTACATGCTGCACCTGTCGATGTGGGTCGCGGTGGCGGGTGGGCTTGCGGCGGCAGAGGTTCCACTCGTTCGCGCTGTGGACGAAACATTTCTGCGAGTTGTGCTTGAACCGATGGGACTGGCGATTGCCTTGGGGGCGGTGGGCACCGCCGCTGCATCGTCGGCGCGGCGCGCAGCCGAACGGCACGCGGCGGGCTGGGGGTTCGCCGCGATCGCCCTCGGATTCGGACCGCTCGTGGCGATGGTCCGATTCCCCGATGCCATCGGAATGCTCGGCGAAGGACTGACCGCTATTCACGTCGGCCTGACCCTCCTGCCGGTGCTCGCCATCCCCGCCGTGCTCGCCCTCCCGTTCGTCAACGCCGTTGCGCGCGACCTGGACGCAATGCACCACGCGCAACGACTGCTCGACGAATCCGCGCTGGCTGAGCCGCTGCACGCACTCGCCGACGCACTGCGCGCCATGTTTGACGCCGACGGCGTCATGATTCGCCTTGCGGCGCCGATCACCGTGATATCCGTCGGGACAGCGCGCGCGATCGACACCGCGACGGCGATGGTGGCCGAAGCCGAATCGATTGACGACCGCCGCACGCTGGTGGCGCCGATCGGTCGAGCCGGTGACCCGCTTGGCGAGGTGCGCCTGGACGCGCGCTATGCGGGCGCGTTTGGGCGGCGCGAGCGTGAATGGCTGACCGCGTTCCTGGCTCCCATCGGTGGTGCCTTGCGGGCGCGGCGACGTGAAATCCTGCTCCAGGAGCACAGCCGCGAGCTTGGCATTGCGGTCGCAGCATCCGCGTCCGACCTGTCGGCGGCGATACGTCGACTTCCCGCTCCGCCGGACGACGACGGCATGGCCTTGCCTCCGACGGTGGATGCACGCGCCGTGCTGGGCCAGCTGGCCGACGGCATCGCGACCGTCGCGCGTCGTGGCGTGGGGTTGGAGGAAGCGTCGCAGATCGCACGGGAGCGGGCGCGGGGCGCCACCGATCGCGTCGCCCATGCGCTCGATGCGCTACGAGCGTTGAGCTCGCAGCTGCACGGTCTTTCGGTACATGGTGAGGAGATCGATGTGAGCAATCAGACGGTCAGCGGGGTCGCGTTCCGGACGAACCTGCTTGCCAACAACGCTGCGCTTGAGGCGACTCGGGCCGGCGCCGCGGGCCGGACCTTCGGTGTGCTCGCTGAGGAGATCCGCCGGCTGGCCGACACCACCGCAGAAACGTCGACTGCGATCGGCGCCAAGACCGCATCGCTCGCCGGCGGTGTCAACGCACTCCGTACCGCACTCGATGGTGTGCTCGATGCGCTGGCCGCGGCGATCCGCGACGCGGAGGCCGGTGAAGATGCGGCGCAACGTCTGGGGGCGGCGGCCGGCGAGCTCGAAGGTGCGTCACGATCGATTCGCCCGGCGCTCGAAGAGGCGAATGCGGTGGCCGAACGCCGATCCGCCCGCGACCAGCACCTCAGCAACACGCTTGAACGCTTCCTCGCCGACCGGGCCGCGCTCGCCCGCACCCTGATATCGCATCGCGACGCACTCGAGAAGTTGGGTGAGACGCTCGATCGGCTGGTGCAGCGGAGCGGGCCAAAACGCCAGGTTGGCCCGTTGCGTCCGCGCGGCTGAGCACCGCGATCAGTGTCGCCGACCACCCTTCGGCCCGCGCCCACCACGCGGGCCTCGTGTTGTCCGATCACTACCTGGGCCTGGGCCCCCTCGACGACCACCGCCGCGCGCGCCTGGCTCATCGAACGGGCGACGCTCCGTGCCTCCGTGACGACGCGGAGGCGGTCGTCGCAACAATTCCTGCAGCGCCTCGATCGTATCCGCTTCGAGCCGAGCGTCGCCTCGTTGCACCGCAAACACGATCGGCCGGTCGAGCTCCGGCACGTCGGCCGCGCGCAGGCGACGGGCTTGGCCCTGTCGCAACAGGAGGCGCACGATTGGCGCACCATGACGGACCTCATACTGCAGCGGCGCGGCATCGCCATGCACGTGGATCATGGACGGTAACCGATCGAGATGCGCCCGCGCTTCATCAGGCACCAGTACGTCGACATCCAGCGCGAGCGGTGTCCGCGCAAACGCGTCCCACGACGTGATATCCACGAGCTGCGCCTGCAGCAACGCGCGAACCGAGTCGTCATCGACTCCGTCGAGCGCACCGCCAGAGCGCCGCCAATAGTCCTGCAGCGTGCGCACCGAGCGAACGAGACGGCCCCGAGCAGGGTGCTGAATCTCACCGCTGAGCAGTCCCCGCGCGAGCAGCTCGCGCGCGGCGGATTGCAGCGCGGCAGGGATTTCCCCGTCGAGGCGTTCGATGCCGCTCTCGAGTTCGAAGCCGAAATACTCGAGCCGGCGTGACACTGCGAGTCCCTGCCGACCGCGACCGCCCGCCAGCACCAGCGTCGCAGGGCCCCAACCGGCGTGCCGGCGAATGGCGTCATGCGGTACGGTCGTTCCTTCGATGCTTGCCCGTGGCACGCCCTGCCGATCGGCGAAGAAGCGAAGGTTCCCGGCAACCGCCCCCCAGCTTCCGGCAACTGACGTCTTGGAGATCCGCGCCTCCTGTCCATCGACAGTGTGCTCATCGACGACAAGGTCGAACGGCTGGAAGCGCGCGACCAGGTCGATGAATGCATCACGGAGTTCCTGACGCGCGTGCGGCAGCGTGGTGGGGAGCGGCACATCGAGAGCACGATACGCGGCGGCCATGCCGAGCGACCCATCCTCGATCGCCTTGATCAACACGCCACGCTGTTCGCCCCATTCGGCGAGCGCCTCCTCGTCGAACACGTGGCGCTTGAGCCCGTGAACGTCGGCGATCGTGCCGAATCGATTGACTGCTTCGGCGAGCAGGTTGTACGCGGTGAGATGATCGCTGCCAGCCACCATGACGCCGTGCAGGTCTCGCTCTTCGCGGGTCATGCGGTGCAGCGAATCGATGCCACTCGCGCCCGCGACCAACGGCAACACGGTCGCATCGGCGTGCAACAGCAGCTCAGCCCACGCACGATCAACCGGGAGTGCCTCGACCTGGTAGCCGTACGGCGTGAGCCGTCCATCCGCGATCAGTCCGCGGTCTGTGAGTTTGCGCAACGCCTTGCGATACGCCGTGCGGTCGAGCGGCACGGGCAGCTCGAGGTCGGTCGCATCGACGCCAATGGCGGCGCACGTCAGCGCTACGCGCTCCGCGTCGCCGGCGAGCTGGAACTCCGGCGGCGCGGGCTTGAGCGCTGCGAAATCGACGATTCGATCACTGAGGATGTACACCTCGCCGCCCTTCACGCGACCATGCACTCGCCCGGCCATCTGAAGGATCTCGTTCGCACCGAGATAGAGGCGGTGCAACACGTTGCGCCCGCGATCGACCACGTTGCCGTAGCGCGCGTCATAGATCACCACCGTGTCGAGGCCGGGGACGTTGAGCGCGGATTGTCCGGCGGCGGTCATGGCCAGCAGGTACGGTTTGGCGATCTCGCCTTCGAGGAATGGCCGAATCACACGAATCGGCTCACCGCCATGGTAGAACGCCGAGTTGAGGCGGGGAAACCGCCTGCCCAGATCGGCACCGAGTCGTTCGACCTCGGCTCGCGTGGGCAGAAATACCGCGACACCCCGGCGCTCACTGATAAGTCGGCGTACCATGCGATCATCGAGAAACTGGTCTGGTTGTCTGGCGACCACGCTTACCTTGGCGGCGAGTGCCGGGTCGAACGCACTGGTTTCGAGCACCTCATCGCTTTTCAGGTAGGTCGTGTAATACGCCGGATCGACCGTGGCCGACAGCCAGATGAAGCGGACGCCGACGCGCTTCCCGAGTGCCAGGCAGAGCTCAAGCTCGGCCGATGTCTGGTGGATTTCGTCCACCACCACGGTGTCGCGCGGAAACACGAGGTTGTCGGTGAGCCAGCGCCGTGCGATCCCGGTGGTGACGATTACCACATTGCACAGGGCTGTCTCCGGGGTCGCCTCGCGTTCGCGATTGACGACCCCCACGCGGAGCGGCGCGCCGAGGATCTCCTCCGCGATGATCCGGATGCCGAGCGTTTTTCCGGTGCCGGTTCCCGCGACGATCCCGAATCGCTTGCCGGTCCGCGCCCATTGCCGCAAGGTGTCGCCGTGGCGACGCTGGAGCAGTGTATCGACGTTGGCGTGCAGTGCGAGCTCGATGGTCTCGCACGCGGCCCGCGTCGGCGCGATCACGATCACCCGGCCGCGTGGGTGGTCGGCCGCCCGATATGCTTCGGGATCCGGGGGCAGGAGGTGGTCGCGGAGCGGTTTCACGGTCGCAAGATACTCCCGGCGCCAGTGGCGGAAGTCGCTTCATGTCAACGACCTGCGAGACGGGCTGCGCTATATTGGAACGCCGCGAATCGAGGCGGTCACACGAGCGGGAGGAGTGATGCAAGGGAAGGTTTGTCTTGTCACGGGAGCGACCCGGGGGATTGGACGCGCCACGGCAGAGGTGCTCGCGCGTCGCGGCGCCACCGTGCTCATGCACGGCCGCGACGCGGTGGTCGGCGAGCGCGTTCGCAGCGAAATCATCGCCGCGTCAGGCAACAACCGGATCGAGTTGTACCTGGCCGACCTTGCGGTGCAAGCTGACGTGAAACGGTTGGTTGATGCAGTACGGGCGCGCCACGACCAACTCCACGTCCTGATCAACAACGCCGGCGCGTTTTTCCTGCATCGCAGTCGCACGGTGGATGGCATCGAGGCGTCGTTCCAGGTCAATCACCTCTCGTATTTTCAGCTCACGAACGAACTGCTGTCGCTCATGACGGCGAGCGCGCCGGGTCGGATTATCAACGTGGCTTCCGAAGCGCACCAGCGGGTGACCGATCCCGAGGACTGGGAAAGCTCGAAGGGCTACAACGGCATCACAGCGTACTCACGGTCAAAGCTCGCCAACGTGATGTTCACCTACGATCTCGCGCATCGCCTTGAGGGAACCGGCATCACGGTCAACTGCTACCATCCGGGCCTGGTCGAAAGCAAGCTGCTTCAAGATGGCTTCGACCGGTGGTGGACCCGCTGGACGTGGCCGATCGCAACTCGGTTCATGATCACCCCCGAGCTGGGTGCGGAAACAGGCATCTATCTCGCGACCTCACCCGATGTCGAGGGCGTCACCGGGAAGTACTTCAAGAAGTCCCGCCCGGCGACCTCGTCGCTCATTTCACACGACGCCGTGATCGGCGCCCGGCTCTGGAACATCTCGCTGCGGATGACGGGAGAGCTGCCAGAAGTGACCATCACCGGCGAGATCATCGCGGCCGATTAGGTCTCCCGACAAACCCGCGCTAGTTCTTCCGGCGCGACCGACCGTTGTACTTCCCGCGATCATCACCCTCGCTGCGCCCGCTCGCGCCGCGACTCTTGCTCCGTTCGTCGCCGCGGCCGTCGTCGGAACGGACCGACCGGTTGTTGGTATACACCGGCCGATTGTTGGAACTGACCGACCGGTTGCCCGGATTGACCGAGCGGTAGTCGGTGCGGCGATCGTCCCAGCGGTCATCCCGACGGTCGCCACGCCAGTCGTCCCGGCGATCATCGCGGCGGCGGTCGCGCCAATCGTCTCCGCGATCATTCCGATGGTCGTCACGCCAATCATCGTCGTCGTCGTCGCGGTCGTCGCGCCGATGATCGCGGCGGTCGTTCCGGCCATCAGCGCGGTGCAGATGCCAGTAGTCCCGCTCGTACCGAACGCGGTAATCGTTCCAGTCGCGATCGCGCGGCGCCAAAAAGTAGTAATCGCTGTAGCGGTACACGACCACCGGCCGGGCGCTGCGATACGGCTCGTGGTAATACCGGTTACCGAGCACGTACACCGTCACCGGGCGCCAGTCGCGACCCGAGCGGCGATAGTCGCCGTGACGTCGTGATTCGTAGGGCACCACGATCACTTCGCGATACTGCTCGTGCACGACGACCGGGCCACGATGCCCGCCGTAGGGGCCGATGTGGATGGTGGCCGAAACCTGAGCCGATGCCGGGGTTGCGAGTGCAATCGCGACGACCGGAATGGCGAGGAGCAGGCGCGTCTTCATGACATACCTCCGGGTGAAACTGCAGTGAGCCTCTCGCGGGGTCATGGTGCCAGCGCCGTGCCAGCCGGGAAAGCCTTTACCTGCAACGGCTTGCCACATTGCGACACACCGCCAGGTGTCCATCCGCAAGGACAGATGACCCACTCGACGGCACTTGCGTTCCAACGTCATGGCGGTCGTGGTATGTTGGGTTCGCGGTGGCGGACCGGCGAAAGGGTCATTGGCGCAGGAGTGCGATGTGGGCACGTTTCGGGTCTCGGTGAGCAAGGACTATCTGGTCTTCTCGTCGGCGCATTTCATCACGTTGCGAGGACACACCTGCGAGTCACTTCACGGGCACAATTACCGCGTCGCCGTCACCGTTGAGGGACCGATCGACGCCGAGTGCCTCTTTGTGGTCGATTTTGCCATCCTGAAGCGGATTGTGCGCAAGTACGTTGACCAGATGGACCACCGCGTCCTGCTCCCCACCCGCAATCCCAAACTGGCATTCCGTGCAAGCGACGGGATGACCTACGTCGAGTATTTCGGCGTCCAGACCTACCAGTTCCCGACCCGCGATTGTGCGATGATGCCGATAGCGAACACGACTGCTGAGATGATCGCCGAATGGCTGACATTGAATGTGCGGGATGACCTGCGCACCGAGGGTGCCCCGTTGAGCTTTCTCCAGATCGAGGTCGAAGAGTCGTTCGGGCAGTCGGCCACGTACAGCGAGCCGCTCGGCTAGATCGCTCCTGGCTTCCGAGGAGGAGCCTTTCATGCGCACCAACGAACCGCTGTACCAGGGCGCCGAGCTGACGGCGAAGCTCGAGATGCTCACCGGCTGGGCTGCCGAGGATGGCTGGCTGACCCGTGAATACCGGACCGATGGCTGGCGCACCACGATGATGGTGGTTGGGGCGATCGCCTTCGTCGCCGAAGCCGGCAATCATCATCCCGATCTCGGCGTGCACTGGGGGCGTGTGGTAGTTCGCCTGCAAACGCACTCTGCCGGAGGCGTTACCGACAAGGATCTCGAACTCGCCCATAAGATCGAGACCACGGTGACATGGTGCCCGTCCAGCGGCTTCCCCGGCCTCGAAGGGCAGTCGCTCCTCGCGGTGTGAGCCCGATCATGCACATTGTGCCGCTTGAGCCCGTGCCCGATGTGCTCGACGTGCTTGCCCGGCTCTCCCACTTGCCGCGTCCGGTCCTGTTCGACAGCGGTGCCGACCATGACGACCTCGGCCGCTATTCGTTTGCCGCGGCCGATCCTGTCGCTCAGCTGGAAGGACACGCCAGCGACTGGCTCGCGATCCGCGATCGAATTCGGGCGTCTCGTGTTGCGGCACCGCGGCCCGATGCCATGCTGCCGCCGTTCCAGGGCGGCTGGGCCGGATGGTTCGCTTATGAACTGGGGTGCGCCTTCGATCGGATGTCCGTTGCCGCGGGCGAGGGCACGGGTGTTCCCGACGTCGCGCTCGGACTCTACGACTGGGTCATCGCGTGGGACCACCGTGCGGAACGCGCGTGGCTGATCAGTACGGGCATTGATGCCAACAGCGGCAGAGATCAGGAGCGCGCACGCCGGCGCGCACGAGCGGTGCTCGACCTGCTCGCCGCACCGGTCCTCGGCCAACCAACGGCCAGCGCAGGTCATGATGTCATCGCAACGGACGCGTTCGGGGCAACGCCGCGCGACCTCGCCCGCGACTTCACCCCCGACGCGTATCGGCAGGCAGTCGGCCGCACGATCGACCACGTGCTGGGTGGTGACATCTTTCAGGCAAACCTGTCGCAGCGTTTCGAAGCGCCGTTCACGGGAAACCCGTTCGTGCTGTATCACGCCCTGCGCCGTCGCAGCCCTGCGCCGATGGGCGCGTATGTCACACACGGACGCTTCGTGGCGCTGAGCGTTTCGCCCGAGCGATTCCTCCGGTTTGAGAGCGACACCCGTCGGGTCGAAACGCGCCCGATCAAGGGCACGCGGCCGCGTGGCGACACGCCTGCTCGCGACGATGCCCTGTCGGCCGAACTGTTGACGAGTGAGAAAGACCGCGCCGAGAATGTGATGATCACCGACCTGCTCCGCAACGATCTCGCACGGGTGTGCGAGGCCGAGTCGATCGAGGTGGTCGCGCTCTGCAGGCTCGAAACACATCCCACGGTGCATCATCTCGCGTCGGTCGTGCGCGGGACGCTGCGTCACGACTGCGATGCCCTCGACCTGTTGGCTGCCACATTTCCTGGCGGCTCGGTGACTGGCGCTCCGAAGATCCGGGCGATGGACATCATCGCACAGCTCGAACCCGTTCGACGGGGCGTCTATTGCGGCGCGATCGGCTGGATTGGGCTCGACGGCGCGATGGACACCAGCGTGGCGATCCGGACGATCACGCTCGACGGCCGGGTCGCAACGTTTCATGTCGGCGGTGGGATCACGGCACGCTCGCGGCCCGATGACGAACTGCAGGAGACCCTCGACAAGGCCCGCGCGTTGCTCGGCGCGCTGGCGGACGCCTCGTGATCCTCCTGCTCGATCACGACGATTCGTTCGTACACACGCTGGCTCGGTACGTCACTCAACTGGGCCACGACGCGCGCGTCGTGCGTGACAACGCGATCGACCTCGCCGGTGTGACGGCGCTCGCGCCGACGCGCATCATTCTCTCGCCCGGCCCCGGTGCGCCGGCCGGGTGCCGACTCGCGCTGGCGGTGGTCCGTGAATTGGGCCCCATCATCCCGATCCTCGGCGTCTGCCTCGGCCATCAATGTATCGGCGCTGCGTACGGAGCGACGGTATCGCGCGCCACGCATCCGCGTCACGGCATGACGTCGCCGATCACGCATGACCAGCGGGGCGTGTTTGGCGGGCTGCCACAATCGTTCGAGGCCACACGGTATCACTCGCTCGTCATACGGCGTGAGGACCTGCCCGAGGAGCTCGTCGTGACGGCGACCGCGACAGATGACGGCGAAGTGATGGGCGTCCGACACCGCGTGCATCCAGTCGAGGGCGTGCAATTCCATCCCGAGTCGGTGCTCAGCGAACATGGATACGCCTTGCTCGCCAACTTCCTGCGCCCGGCCTGACGCCAGTCGCCGGCCTGCTAGAACTCGCGATGCCGCCGTCGCTCGCGCCGCCAGCTGTCGACACCAAACGTCTCGCCCGCGCGGCCGACGATGAACGCCAGCGACAGCGCGATCAGGAACGCGTACGGTCGCGCGTCCATGGCGCCGTGTACCGATGCGGCAACCGCCAGGGTCACTGCGACCAGCACGGCGAGTGAAGACGCCAACGTGGTGTACAGGCCAAGCACGAGCAGAAGTCCGGCAAGCGTCTGACCCCACGCGATCATCCCAGCGACCAGCGTGCCGTTGGGAATGAGCAAATCGCGGACAATGGCGGTGAGGGTCCCGGTCGGGTGCGACGCGAGCCAGGCAGCCAGTCTGGCCGGGAGCTCGAGCTGCCACCCGAGGCTCGCAACCGGCATCGGGAGAAACCCGGCGAAGACATGGATCGCCATCTTGCCCGCAGCGGCGACCAGGAAAATCCCGCCGGTCATGACGCGCAGGAAGGACAGCGCGCGCGCCGCGGCCATGCCCCGGAAGGCACTGTTGCGATCAGTCACCGAATGAGATTCCCAGGTGGCGTGCCGTCATGATGATGCCGGAATCAAGCGGTACCTGCTTCATTCGACCGATGACATCGTCGAGTGGCACTCGTGTGATGTTCGGCGGGTTGTAGGCTACCATGACGCCATAGTCACCGTCAGCAATCGCACGCGTTGCGGCGGAACCGAGGCGCAACGCCAGCAGCCGATCAAAGGTGGTGGGCGAACCGCCCCGCTGCAGGTGTCCCAGCACGAGTGATCGCGTCTCCTTGCCCGTGCGTTGCGCCACGCCGCGCGCGACCTGTTCGCCGATGCCGCCGAGTCGCTCGCTCACGCCAGGCTGGCGGCGCTCGGCGTACACCGGGGCACCACCGATCGTGCGCGCACCCTCCGCAACAACGATGATCGAGGAATGGCGTCCGTTGCGCTCACGGTCGCGAATCTTGTCGCACACTTTTTCGATATCGAACGGAATCTCGGGCATGAGGATGACGTCGGCAGTGCCGGAGATTCCACTATGCAGCGCGATCCACCCAGCCTCGCGCCCCATCAGCTCAACCACCATCACACGGTCGTGGGACTCGGCCGTGGTGTGCAGCTTGTCGAGCGCATCCGTGGCGGTGGAGACGGCAGTGTCGAAGCCGAAGGTCATCTCCGTGCCAACAACATCGTTGTCGATCGTCTTCGGCACACCCACCACGTTGAGACCGCGGCGCCAGAGCTCAGCGGCGATGGTCAGCGATCCGTCGCCGCCGATCGACACGAGCGCATCTATGCCCTCGCGCTTGAACGCGCTGATCAATTCGTCGGAGCGATCAATCTCCACCACGCGTCCGTCGGGCTGGAGCTTGGGCCACTTCAACGGATTGCCACGGTTGGTTGTGCCAAGGATCGTGCCGCCGAGCTGGGTGATGCCACGCACCTCCTCGGCGCCAAGCGGGATCACCCCGCTGCCATCGTAGATCCCATGGAAGCCACGCCGGATACCGACACAGCTCCAGCCGCGGTCGAGCGCGGTCAGGACCACCGCCCGGATCACCGCGTTGAGTCCCGGCGCGTCGCCGCCGCCGGTCGAAATTGCGATCTTCACGCCGCCCCAGTTCGATCAGGTTGCCACCAAGTGCCGCGGCCAGCCATTGCCGACGCGACGAATCACGTCAAGTATAGGGGAGTCGGTCCCGGCGGGGCGGGGCGGCACATGACGGCGACGAATCCCTCGCCCCGGCCTCGCGTATCGTGCAGGGTCACACTCTCTCCTACGGACAGCCGCATGCATCGAGTCACCAGTTTCGTCGCCGTCACCGCCGTGGCCCTGTCTGCCGCATCGCCCCGCCCGGCTCTCGCGCAGCATTCGGGCACCATGACCGTCGAAGACTACGCGCCGCGCTCCAGCCTGGTGGTGCCGTCGCACCCGGTCACGCGGGCCAGGTTTCCGTTCGTCGATGTGCACGGCCACCAGGGCCGACTGTCGACGGCGGCCGACGTCGACAAGCTGGTCGCGGAGATGGATGCGTTGAACATGCGCGCGATGGTCAACCTGAGTGGTGGCAGCGGCGACCGGCTTGCGCGCATGGTGCAGCTGATGGACCACCACCCGGGGCGGTTCGTCGTCTTTGCCAATGTCGATTTTCGCGGCGTGGGTACGCCCGGGTGGACCGAACGCACCGTGGCACAGTTCGCGACCGACGTGACAGCAGGTGGCGCTGGTGGGCTCAAGATCTTCAAGAACCTCGGCCTCGACGTTCGCGATGCCAGCGGACAACGGGTCACCGTCGATGATCCGCGGCTCGACGCGCTCTGGGCAAAGGCCGGTGAACTCGGTCTTCCGGTCCTGATCCACAGCGGCGAACCACAACCACTGTTCGATCCGATGGATCGATTCAATGAACGGTGGCTCGAGTTGAAGACGCACCCTGAACGCGGGCGTCCGTCCGATCGGTATCCCACGTTCGAGCAAATCATGGGCGAGCAACGCCGGATGTTTCGCAAGCATCCACGGACCACGTTTGTCGCAGCCCATCTTGCGTGGCGCGGCAACGACCTTCTGACCCTCGGGGCGATGCTCGATTCGTTGCCGAATGTGGTCACCGAAGTCGCCGCCGTCGCGCATGAACTCGCACGGCAGCCTCGGTTCGCCAGACAGTGGCTCACCCGATATCAGGACCGCGTCATGTTCGGGAAGGACACCTATAACCCCGCGGAATACGGCGCGTACTTCCGGATCTTCGAAACCGCCGATGAGTACTTCGACTGGATCAGGCCGTACGCGGGCGGCTGGAAGCTGTACGGGCTCGATTTGCCCGAAGTGGTGCTGCGCAAGATCTACTCGGAAAATGCCGTGCGTTTGTATCCGGGTCTGCGCCGGAGCAACTGACCAATCAGTCTCCACTATGATTCGGCATGATCATACCTCGGTTGATGGCCGCCGCCCTCGTCGTTGGTGCGGCGGCTGTCCCATCGGCCGCCTGCTCGCAAGACACTGTCGCACCACCGACCCCGGCCTCGGCCCCCGCGGCGGAAGTGGTCGTTCCCGACTCCGCCCGCGCTCCGTTCACCGTCCGCCCAATCGCGGTACTGCCTGGCGCAATCCTCCCGGCACACCGGATCATCGCCTACTACGGCAATCCGCTTTCGACACGCATGGGAATTCTTGGCGAAATCGCGCCTGCGAAGATGCTTGCGCGACTCGACTCGACAGCCAAGGCATGGCAACGCGCTGATTCTGGCAGGTCGGTGGCGCCGGCGCTGCATCTGATCGTCACCGTGGCACAGGCCCGTGCGGGCCGGGACGGGATGTACCGCGCGAGGCACGGTGACTTGCTCATCGCGCGCGTTGCGCAATGGGCCGAAGAGCGCGGTTGGCTGTTGTTCCTCGATATCCAGGTCGGTCGCAGCACGGTCGAGGCCGAGTTGCCGCGACTCGTGCCGTGGTTGCGAAAGCCGTACGTCCACCTCGGGATCGACCCCGAGTTCGCGATGCCCGCGGGCACGGTGCCAGGCAAGCGCATCGGCACGCTCGACGCGCGGAACGTGAACCACGCGATTGACGTTCTTGCCAAGCTGGTCGACCAACACGGCCTCCCGCCCAAAGTGCTGGTGGTGCATCGATTCACCGAACGGATGCTGACGAACCACCGGGCGATCAAGACTGATCCACGGGTGCAGGTAGTGATTCATGCCGACGGGTTCGGCGCGCCGGCGCTAAAGAAGAACATCTACGAACTGGTGGTCACTCGGCGTCCGGTGCAGTTTGCCGGGCTCAAGATCTTCTACCAGAACGACAAGCCGCAGATGACGATGACGCAGGTGCTCGCGCTCCGCCCGACACCGCTCTACATCCAGTATCAGTAACAGGAGCAAACCTCAATGCCTGCGGCTCGTGCCCTGCTTGTTCTCGCGCTGACGCTGCCGGTTGGCGCGCCGCTGGTGGCGCAGCAAACCGCCGCAGTGTCCGATTCAGCGCAGGTGGCACAGGGCCAGCGCCTGTTCGAGGGCAAGGGGCTCTGCTTCAGCTGCCACGGCAAGTCGGGCGAGGGGTTGCTCGGTCCGTCGACGAAGCTGGTCGATCGGTTGTTCGCGCACACCAATGGCACCGTGGTCGAGCTGATCGCGTTGATCAAGTCCGGCATCGATGTCGCGCGGTCGAAAAGCGGTCAAGTCATGCCACCGCGCGGCGGCTCGCGCCTCAGCGACGCCGAGGTGGTGTTGGTCGCGGCGTACGTAAAGGAGCTCAATGGCCGAAGTGATGCCAATTAGATCGCCGGCCGACGGCAATCCGGCAATGAGGTCATAACGTGCTGTTGCACAATGGATTACTATAGTTGTAGTCTGTGAAACGACTAGCCAAGACTTAGTTATCGAGAACGTACAGCTAAGGAGCTGGCTTCAGTTAGTTGTGTCTGCAACAACCACACGGCACCAAATTGCCAGTCCGCCATGCCCGCCATCAGGTAGTACCTCGCGCAACGTCCCACGCTCTCCAACTGGTCCGAACGATTGGACTCTGCTAGATTGCCACCCTTCGCACGGCAAGGATTCTCGATCCCGCGTCACGCGAGGAGTCGCTCCTGGACCTCCCCACTTCACATCGCGTCCCCCTCACGTGGCTGCTCGAACATGGCGGCCCGTCGGTGCGATATAGGACCCTCGCCGAGCTCGCCCCGGGTGGCAGCATCGATCCTGCCGTCCTCGCCGAGGCGCTGCGGGCGGTGGTCTTGTCGCAGCCGGTGTCGGCGGTCACCACGCGCCAGCAGGAGACCGGCCTCTGGGGGGGCAATTTCCTCGCGTTCGGTCCGTCGCCCCGCGACGAGATCGAAGAGGCGGGAACGGTTGCGCAGTATCGGCGCCTCGTGCAGCTCGGCGTACCCAGCACGACCCGCCCGTTCCGGCTTGCCGACCGCGTGATGTACCGGACCTTGTCGCGCGACGACGATCCGCTGCTCCTGGGCGAGTTCGCCGATGCGGCCGATGAGGAGCCGCGGTACACCGAGTGGTATCGCAATCAGGTTCGCGAGGGTGTCGCGTCGGCCTTGGCCGAAGCAGGACGCGAAGACGATCCACGGCTCCGCGGAGCGGCCCACAAGATTGCGAGCGCGATCTCGGCATTCCTGCGGTCGCCCCAGTCGCAAGATCCGTTCATCAAGCGCGCGGGTGGCTGGCAACTCACCAGCGACTTGACACCGCCGAGCTGGTGGTCGTTGGCGATGATTGCCGCGATGCCTTCGCTCCAACGGGAGCGCGCCGGCTTCATCGAACGTCTCGGACAGTATCTGGCGTTGCCTGCCGACAGTCGCAGCTTCATGATCGGCATTGGCCAGCGCACCTGGCGCCCAACGCACCTCGTGCTTGGTGACCCGATCGAGATCGATTCCAAGGGACAGCCGAAAGACCTGCCGCTCGCCCTGCATTTCATCGGCCTGCTCGCCGCGATGCGCCAGATCACCGCCGTGCCAAGTGCCAGCGCGTTGTTCGCGCAGCTCCTCACCGATATTGATGCGCACGGTGTGTGGCATCCCAAGAACCTTCGGTCCCAGCCGAAGGCCGCGTCACCAATCACGTATCACAGTTGGCCGCTCTCAGCCGACGACGGCGAGCTGCACTCGCGCCAGGCCGATATCACATTCCGACTGGCGCGCATCGCGAAGCAGCTCGGTTGGTCGCTCGAGTACTCGTGACATGATCAGCCGGATCGACCTCACGCCGTTCGGCTTTACGCCTACGGAGGGACTCATCTATGAGGTCCTCCTGACGAGCGGTCCGGGGACGGGCTATACCATCGCCCGCGACGCCGGGCTCGCCCGCGCGAACGTATACGCCGCGCTCGAAGGGCTGGTGACGAAAGGCGCTGCGCGCGTCGAGAACGGCCGGCCGCGACGATTCCGCCCCGAGCCACCGAGCACGCTGCTCGCGCGCCTGACGGATCGTCAAGGCGAGGCAATCGATCGGCTCAGCAGTGCGCTGACGGCGCTCGCCGCCCCGATCACCGAGACACTCGTCGAGCTCACTTCATCACGTGGCGCCGTGCAGCTGATGGGTCACGAGATTGCTCGAGCCGAGCGGAGTGTCGATCTCGTCGCACCACCCGATGGCTGCCTGGCACTCGCGCCACATCTGCGACGGGCATCGGGCGCAGGGCTCGACTTGTCGGTGACGTCCACCGCTCCGGTGCCGCTCGGGACGATCGCGGTCGCCGTGATTCCGACGCCGGAGTGGCCTGGCGAACCAGTCCTCCTCGTGGTGGACGGCCGCGCCGCACTCGTCGGCAATCGGGACGGTGATCGTTTCTCGGGGCACTGGGGCAGCGGCAGCGCGTTCGTTGCGGCCGCTCGCCTTGCGATCGCATCGCTGCGGGGGACGTCGTGAACGACCTGAGCGCACCTGACGAAGGCCTCGACCCGGCATTCGCGGAGCTGCAACGCGACTACCTGCGTGAAGCGCCCGCGCGGCTCGCCGAACTTCGCAAGGACCTCGCTGCATTCCGCGCGGGGGAGTCAGACGCCGTTGACTCGTTGCGTCAGCGGTTCCATCGCCTCGCGGGATCCGGCGGTTCATACGGCTTTCCGCGAGTCACCGAGGTGGCCCGCGCACAGGAACAGCGAATCGTCACGCCACCTGCACCGAGACCCGAAACCGACGGTGACAGTTTCGAGCAGGCACTCCAGGAATTGAAGCATGCATTTGACGAGGCGGCGGTCGACATCGGCATGCCGCTCGTCCTCGGCCGGTTGCCGGGTTTCGGCTGGCGCGCCCTGCTCATCATGGCACCGATCGACGCGCGCGACGGCATTGTCCTGGCACTTGAAGAGGCCGGCTTCATGGTGGCCGTACACGCAAGCGCGCTCGATCCGTGGGACGTTTTGCCGTCGGAACGCCCCGACTTGGTGGTGATCGGGTCCGAAGTGGAAGGCGACCCGCTTGCCCTCGCGCGCTATTGGGCCGCTGCAACGCCGGAACGGCCGCGCGCAGTCGTGCTTGCCGACCCCGGCGATCGCTTCGACCGGTTGCGAATCGCTGCGGCCGGCGTGGACGCCGTGTTCGGTTCACTCACATTGCCCCACGGTCTGGCGCGATACGCTCGCGCGCTGGCGCAGATCGGCGCGCCACCCGCGAATGTCGTGGTGGTCGAAGACGATCCACATCAGGCGAAGCTGTTTGCCACATGGCTCGGGCAACTCAATGCCCGCGTGACCATTTGCGAGAGCGCGCAGGTGGCCCGCGAGGCGCTCGCCCACGACACGCCCGACCTCGTGCTGCTCGACGTTGACCTTCCCGATGTCGACGGGTACGCCCTCGCGCGCCTGATGCGTCAGGAACCGCGGCTCGCGCTCGTGCCAATCATCTTCCTGACAGCACGCCACTCGCTCGCCGACGAGATGGAAGGGCTTCGTGCGGGGGGCGATGACTTCATCGCGAAGCCGGTGGAACGAAGCCACCTGCTTCAGGTCGTGTTGACGCGCACCGAGCGTGGCCGCCGGATCCGCGACCTCGTGCACCGCGACGGCCTGACCGGGCTGCTCAACCACGCCACGTTGATGGCCGAGCTGGAGCACGCGCTCGCCTTCGCGACGCGCCACGGTGAGGCGCTGTCATTCCTCATGCTCGACCTTGACCATTTCAAGCGGGTGAACGATACCCACGGCCACCTGATCGGCGACCAGGTGCTGATGCATGTGGCACGGGTGTTTCGCAAGGTGATCCGGGGGGCCGACCTCCTCGGCCGCTACGGCGGTGAGGAGTTCGGCATCATCTTGCGCCGGTGCCCGCCAGCAAATGGCCGCGCGATTGCCGAGAAGTTGCGGAATGCGCTGACCGACTCGCCGGTACAGTTCGCGGGCTCCGATCCGATCGCATTGCGGGTGAGCATCGGCGTCGCGTCGTACCCCGGCACCGGCAACACCGCCACCGAGGTGGCCGCGGCCGCAGACCGGGCATTGTACCGGGCCAAATCGTCGGGGCGGGATCGGGTGGAGGTGGCGTGAACGGGTGCGACACATGTGTCGCAC
>JANMSC010000466.1:0-3208 GCA_031388885.1 Gemmatimonadales bacterium
CGATGACCATCGCCACCCAGCGGGCGAACAGCCCTGCCTTCACTCCTCTCTCGGGAGCGATAACCAAACGGTCGCACCAGACGCAGAAGTACCGGTCGGGCGAGATCTCCTTTGAGCACGAGGGGCAGACCACGGCAGCTCCCATCAGAAAGGTGTCTCAGGCTACTACTGGTCCGTCTTTCCCCTGTCTCCCTCCGGCGTTCTGTTAGAAAGACGGTCAGGAGACGACACTGCCCTCGCTTATAGATGTGTCTGCGGCGAGGTTCATTTCGAGGGCCGCGTGAGACTGCGGCGTCCTAACTTTAGGCGCCAACCCGAGGCATCGGCGCGCAGCTGCAACTCGCACTCGACAATGGCAGGTGACAGTGACTGGGGTGACCGGGCGACGGGAGGGAATGGGTGTCTGACGAACGAATCCGCCTCCGCACCCTCGGGGTGGCCGCGCTCCAACGAGTCGCCGACGACGGGTCGACCACCACCCTCCTCGACAGCTCCAAACTCCTCGCGCTCCTCACCTACCTCAACGCCGCCCCCGGGCGCTCCGCCACGCGCGACCACCTGGTCCACCTCCTCTGGTCGGACCTCGAGGAGGAGGGCGGTCGACACGCCCTGCGCCATCACCTCTGGCTCCTCAAAAGCAAGCTGGCCGACGTCATCGCCATCGACCGCGGCGAGACGCTCACGCTGCGCGAGCCGATCCCGTGCGACCGTGATGAGCTGAACGCGGCCTCGCGGGACGGAGATCTGATCAAGGTCGTCTCACTCTACCGCGGCGACTTCTTCCCCAACTTCGCCGCAGTCGGCGCGCACGAGTTCGAGCACTGGACGGAACGCGAGCGTGCAACGCTCCGATCGGTGTTCGTGCGCAGCGGTCAGATCGTGGTGAAGCAGTGGCTCGACCTGGGCCGCTCGCGTGATGCCGCCGCGCTCGCCCGGCGCGTGCGCGATGCCGATCCGTTCGATCAGGGAGGCTGGCGGCTTCTCCTCGAAACGCTGGTCGCCGGGCGTGACGTGGTGGGTGCGGCCGTCGAGGTCGATGCGCTCGAGCATCTGGCGAGAGAAGAGGAGCTGATGCTGGACGGATCGACCGTGGCGGTGATCGACAGCGTTAGGCACCCTGCCCAACGGGCGAGGGCGACCGATGAGCGCACCCCGGGACTGCTCTCGCACGAGCTGGTCGGGCGAGAGGCGGAGTTCGCCGCACTCGTTAGGCACTGGGATGAGACGCTGCGAGGCAACATACAGGGGGTGCACCTGACGGGACCAGCCGGAATGGGCAAGACGCGACTCCTCCGTGACTTCGGCGCCCGTCTCGCCTCCACGCGGCGCGACGTAGTGCAGGCGCGCGCCGACTGGGCAAGCCGCACCATCGAATGGTCATTCGTGAGTGACCTCATCGCGCAGCTCTGCACGCTGCCGGGCGCCCTCGGAGTTGCTCCACGCACGGCCAGCGTGCTGGTGGGACTCGCCCCCTCGGCCTCAGCGGTCTTTCGTAGCGTCAGCGTACATCCGGACCAGTCGGCAGAAGCGGTCGTTAGGCGCGGTGCACTGCGTGAGCTAGTGAAGGCTCTCGCCGAAGAGCGCCCTCTCGCACTCCTGCTCGACGACATGCACTGGTGCGACGGCACCTCTCGCGACGTCCTGCTTTCCGCGCTTGAGGGGATCGGCCGGCACCGGCTGCTCGTGATCGTCGCCGAACGCGACCAGATAGCCCGGGGCGTGCCGCGCACTTTTGCCACGCTTCCACTCACGCCGCTGTCGCATCAGTCGGTCACCACACTCGTTGCCTCGATCGCGCAGTTACCCGAGGCGCCGTGGGCGGCATCGCTCTGCGATCGGCTGGCGCGCGAGGTCGGTGGTTCTCCGTTGCACCTGCTGGAGACGCTGCAACTCGCTACCGAGCGCGGAGCGCTCCGGGTGACGGACGGGACGTGGATCCTCGGCGATGCGTCCCTGCTGGGCACGCTGCTCGACTCGGGTGAAGCACTCCGCGCGCGCGTGAATGCGTTGAGTGACCGGCAACGGTCGTGCGTGCGCCTGCTCGCCTGTATCGGCACACCACTCTCCGTCGATACGCTTGCAGAGTGTACGGACATTCCCGAGTCCGTCGCGCTGGAAGTGGTGGGTGAACTGGAGCGGAGCGGAATCCTGCGCCATTCGGGCGACGACGTGTGCCTTGCTCACGACGAGATCGCAGATGCCGTGCGACGCGACGTGTCGGAGGAGGAGCGGCAGCGGTTGGTTGGGCGCGCCGGCTCGGTACTGGCGCGCGAAGTGTCCGATCGGATCGCCATGGTGCGCACTGCGGCGCTGCTAATCGACGCCAATCGCCGAGACGACCTTGTGGAGTTGTGCGAGCGGTTCGTGAAGACCGCCCGCGCCAACGGGGACCGTCGCTCGCTCGAGCGCGTCGTCGCGGACCTGCTTGGGTTCCAGTCGGAGCCACGGGAGCGACAGATGTTGACGGCCCGGCTGCCCTGGTGGCGACGGGCCGGACTCGATCTCCCTCGTCAACGCGCGATTGCAACCTCCCTCGCTGTCGCGGCGATCGCCCTCGCGGTGACCGCCAGTCAAGCAGATGCGCCGACTGCCGCGACAGTCGTGGTGGCCCGCACCACCGATTCGATGGGTAACGGTATTTTCACGCGGTACGCGCTGCCCCCTGCATGGGAAACCTCCACGGCACCCATTCGGCTCCGGCGCATCAGCCGCCCCCTTCGCATTGAAGTGAGCGGCGTGCAAAGTGTTGCCCTGCCGCCGCACGATTCGCTGCCGTACTTGCTCGTTAGGCAGGTCAACGACTCCGGGCTTACCGACATCTTCGAGTATCGCCCTGGCGCCCCACTTCTACGGATCACCTCCACTCCCGGCGACGATGTCGATCCCGAATGGGCGCCGGATGGGTCGGCCATTGCCTTCACCACGTCGCGATGGAGCAAACTTGGGAGGCGCGATGTCGCGGTGCTGGACCGCCGAACGGGGCGCATCACGCGCGTCACCTTCGGCCCGGCGACCGAACATCACCTTCGATGGAGTCCGGACGGGACGACGCTCGCATTCATGCGCGATGCAGACGAGGGTGAGTCGGAGCGCCTCTGCCTCGCGGCGGTCGACGGCGGCGACCTACGGTGCGAAGTGTTGGGAACGGGCTCGATAACCATCGTCGCCTGGACTTCGGATGCGGAGCTGCTGCTGAGCATGACTGGTG
>JANMSC010000467.1:0-2312 GCA_031388885.1 Gemmatimonadales bacterium
AGCCCGAGTTGCGAGCGCACCGCGCTGACGTCTGCTGCCACCGCAGCTCATCGTGGGATGCGGCGCCGCAAGTCTTCGAAAAAGTTGAGCAGAAACACGATGCGGTCCCCAGCCGAGTCTTCCGGCGCACGCGCCATTGCCACGCGCTTGCCGTCAGGGTGGAGATCGTAGTTTCGCGCGATCAGCGGCCCAAGCAACCGGTGGCGGGCATCAGACCAAGGGCGAGGCGGCGACACGCGAAACGAATTCCCGTCGGCCTCATAGGTCACCGACATGAGCCGCTGGTCAAGCGCGCTGTAAAGCAGCTCCGGTCGGGCCTTGGACCAGGTGGGAAACGAGCCGCCGTTTTGAGAGATCTGCCACACGCCTCCGGGTCCTGGGAACGGTCTTACGTAGACCTCGTAGCGGCCCGATTCGTTTGACGCATACGCCAGCCACCGCCCGTCGGGAGAGAACATCGGCTCGAGCTCCACAGCCGGCGTGCGCACGAAATCCTCTGGCGCGCCCGCCGTCCATCCACTCGCTTCGTCGCCACTCAGGGGAAGAATCCTGATGTCGAAACTCGTTTTGGCATCGAGCTCGTTGATGGCGAGAAACCGTCCGCTCGGGTGGAACGAGGCCGCCACTTGACCGTTGCTACCCTGCGTGAGTCGCTGCGATGCACCGGATCCGTCCGAACGCTGCCAGGCGATATTGAATACGCCCATGTCGCCGCCCGCAACGGTAAAGGCGATGCGGGAGCCATCGGGTGTCCAGACCGGCTTGAATGCCGAATAGGCGTGCTGAGTGAGGCGCGACAACGCGTCTTGCGACCAGTCGTAGAGCCACACATCGGATCGGCGGCCATCGAAGATGGTGAGCGCCAACTGGCGCCCATCACTGGCAAACGCCGGATCGCTCCACGTCGCCGGAGTTGGGCGCAACGACTGCGACTCACCCGATTCGAGCTGCCACGATATCGGCACCGCCGCATTTGCTTCGGACATGTAAGCCAGCAAACCATCGTCTGAGACCGAAAATTGCGCCGCGCCGGTCCAGAAGGCGCCGTTCGCCACGCCTTCGAGCACCGGTACCGCGTTGCCGCGCCGTTCAAGCCGATCGAGATCGAAGGCCGTTCCGAACAAAGTGCCCTCGTGCATGTAAACCAAGTGGCCGCTGCGCAAGTATCGTCCGTGGTGCGCGCGGTTCTGCAACACCACTGGTGGTCCTGAAGGCAGTGGCTGCAGCACGAGGTCGGCCTCACCGTACCCCGTCAGGAGCGAATGACTCGTATAGATCACGGCCCTGCTTCCAGGTAGCACCTGCGGCCAGCGGTGCGTGCCCGAGGTGCCTGAGTTGTGCGTGGGAGTGGTGACACGCACCGGTGCGCCGCCCGACGACGACACGCGCCAGAGACCCGAGTAGAAATCGGGCATGAAGATGATGTGGTCGTCGTCACCCCAACTGCCGCCCCGCCCATTCGGCGCGTCGCCGAGCTCGATCGCACGGCCACCGGCGACGGCGTTCTTCTTCATCTTGGCGCCGGCGAAAAAACCGACCCAATGGCCGTCCGGAGAAAAAAACGGGCTCATCGCCCCTTCCGTGCCGGGCAGCGCCTCCGCTGTTAATCGATCAAGATGTCGCAAGTACAACTGCGGCACGCTGCCGGCGGATCTGGGCTGACCAACGAACACCAGCGTGTCACCGGCAGGCGCCAGGACCCCGCCAACCCCTTGTGCGGTCACCAGCGAGACCGGGGCGCCAAGGTCGGCATCAAGTCTCATCGAGGCAGGCGCAGGTGGAGTACGCCACGGCGCCCACAGGCCGAGAATCGCAGCCGCGACGCCCAGGCTCGCCGCCGCCACCGCCCACGGCGCGCGCGGCGAGCGCCCGACCGACGCCGCAGCCGGCGATGACGGCTCGCCCGGCCCGGGACCTGCCAGCTCGTCGTCGAGATCCAGCCTCGCATCGGCAATATCCGCGAGACGCCGGGCACGATCCTTTTGAAGGCAGCGCCGCACCAGCCGTTGGATCGACGGCGACGCGCGCTCCAGCGCCGTCCAGTCCGGTTCCTCAGCAAGGACCGCCCGAAGCATGCCCGAGATATCAGCGTGCTCGAACGCGCGCGTGCCCGCGATCAATTCATAGAGCACGCATCCGAATGACCAGATGTCGCTGCGCCTATCAGCAGCACGTCCTGTAGCCTGCTCGGGACTCATGTACGCAGCAGTGCCGACGATGATGCCGGCGGCGGTCAGATTGGCCGGCGATGTGAGGGTTGGACTGTCGCCATCGGTGCCGGACACTGGATCAATCGACTTGGCGAGGCCGAA
>JANMSC010000480.1:0-3412 GCA_031388885.1 Gemmatimonadales bacterium
CACTCTTCTCGTTCCTTCAGCATGACGTAGGTGTCGGCAACGCTTGGCGGCATCGGATCGGTGGCAATCTCTGCAGTGCCGATTTTCGAGAACACGTAGTCCACTTCCGGGTATGACTTGAGCTTGCGTTCGAGCGCATGCTGCATATCGACGGCGGTGGTCAGGCTGGTGCCAGGAATCCGAAGCGCGTGCACCAGCAGATCGCCTTCGTCGAGACTGGGCAGGAACTCGCTGCCGAGGCGTGTAGCCATGGCCCCGGTGACTGCCATGAGAACTACCGCCGCCGTCAGGGTCACGCTGCGATTGCGCAGCGCCGCCGTCAGCGCCGGCAGGTAGGCCTTCGCAGCCCAGCGCATTGGCAGGCTTTCCTTCTCCGACACCCGCCCCGTCACGAAGATCGCCACCGCCGCCGGCACGAACGTGACCGAAAGGATCATTGCACCAAACAGCGCCGCCAGCACCGTGAACGCCATCGGGAAGAACATCTTCCCTTCGATGCCGGTGAGGGTGAGGATCGGCAGGTAGACGACCATGATGATCAGCTGACCGTACAGCGTGGGTCGCCAAACCTCCTTGGAGGCATCGAACACCACGGTAAGGCGCTGCGAACGAGTCAACGTCGTGCCGGTCTCGTGCTGACGCCTCGCCAGGCGGCGGAGGCAATTTTCCACCATCACGACCGCGCCATCGACGATGATGCCGAAATCGAGTGCGCCGAGACTCAGGAGGTTGCCGCTGACGCCGCGTTCCACCATGCCGGTGATCGCGAACAACATCGACAACGGGATCGCACACGCAGTGATGACTGCCGCGCGCACGTTGCCCAGGAAGATGAACAGGATCACGATCACGAGCAGCGCGCCGATCATGAGATTGTGCTGCACCGTCTCGATGGTGGCGTCGACCAGCGTGGTCCGATCGTATACGGTCTTCGCGACCACACCCTCCGGCAGGGTTCGATTGACCTCTTCCAACTTGTCCGCCACTCGCCTCGACACGACGCGGCTGTTTTCGCCCTGCAGCATGATGACGGTGCCGAGGACGACTTCCTTGCCATCCTCCGTCGCGGCACCGGTCCGGAGTTCTTCGCCCAACAGCACTTCGGCCACATCACCAAGCCGGATCGGCGTGCTCTGGAAATTGCCAACAATGATCTGCCGGATATCGTCGAGTCCCTGCACCTGACCGGGAGCGCGAATCAGGTATTGCTCGCCGCGTCGCTCGATATAGCCCGCGCCGACATTGCTGTTGTTTTCGCCAAGCGCCTCGAGTACGTCTCGAAAGGTGAACCCGTACGCAAGGAGCTTCTCGGGATTCGGGGTCACATGGAATTGCTTGGTGAATCCCCCGATGGTGTTCACGTCAGCCACACCGGGCACGGTCTTCAATTGGGGTCGTACGATCCAGTCCTGAATCGTCCGAAGGTCCATGCCCGAGTACGGTTTACCCTCGGCGGTGAGTGCGCCGGGTTTGGGCTCGACGGTCCACAGGAAGATCTCTCCCAGGCCCGTGGCGATCGGTCCCATGGTGGGCTCGATCCCGGGCGGGAGCCGACTCTTGACCTCTTGCACGCGTTCGCCGATGAGCTGGCGCGCCCAATAGATGTCGGTGCCGTCCTCGAAGATCACCGTGACCTGCGAGAGGCCGTAGCGGGAAATCGAGCGCGTTTCCTGCAGCCGGGGCAGGCCCGCCATTGCGGTTTCGACGAGAAAGGTCACCCGCTGCTCGGCCTCGAACGGTGAATAGCCGGGAGCCTCAGTGTTCACCTGCACCTGGACATTTGTGATATCCGGTACCGCATCGACCGGGAGTCGGGTGTAGTTGTAAAGCCCCAGCGCGGCCGTCGCGAGCGTCGCGAAAAGGACTGCCCACCGCTGACGGATGGAGAAGTCGAGCAGACGCTCAATCATGTTCGCCTCGTGTCCTAGTGATCATGGGTCGCGCCGAGCTTTCCGATTTCCGCCTTCACGGCGAAGCTGTTCTTGCTTGCGTACTGGTCGCCCACCGCGAGTCCCTTGAGGACCTCGACCCATTCACCGTCGCTGCGGCCCAGTTCCAATGGGCGGGCTTCAAACCAGTCGCCGTGGCGCACAAAGACCACTTGCCAGTCGCGAAACGTCTGGATGGCCTCGGTGGACACGGCGAGCGGAACGGTGGTGGCGTCCCGCACGAGGCGCACGGTCACGAATAGCCCGGGCCGCCAGCGGCCCCCAGTGTTTGGAACCACGATGCGCGCCGTCGCGGCACGCGACTCCTGGCCGACGAGCGGGCCGAAGAAGGAGACGCGCCCCGGCACTTCCTGGCCCAGGTCGGTTGACACCACCGTCGCTTGCTGCCCTTCATGCACCGCCGCGAGGTCCGTGGCGTACACCGAGATGTCAACCCACACCGACGACAAGTCGGCGACAACGAACAGGTTTTCGTCGGCGGTGACAGCTTCACCAACGGTGACGTTGCGAACGATCACCGTGCCGTCGAGCGGCGATCGAATTTCCAGCCGGGCCATTCGCTCCACTGCTTCCTTCTCGAGCGTGGACAGCGACGCGCGGGAGAACCCGAGCACTATCAACGTCTGTGCCGCCAGCCGTTGAGCATGCTCGGCCTCGTCGAATACTCGTTTCGCTTCCAGGTAGTCGCGCTCGGCTGAGATCTTCCTCTTCCAGAGCGTTTCTTCGCGGTTCAACGTGACGCGAGCGAACTCGACGTGATGCTCCGCCGCGAGGTAGGCGCTCTTCGCCCCTGCCAGGTCGCGGCTATTCAGCACCGCCAGCAGCTCACCTTTGCGAACCTGGTCGCCCTCCTGCTTGAACACCGCCGTCACGACGCCCTGCAACCGCGGCACCACGTGGGCTCGGCGCGTCTCATCGGCTTTCACCTCTCCGGGCAGCTCGAGCGTGGTGACCATGCGTCGTGGCCGCACGGTGTCGAGGACGATGCCCGCGCTCGCACGTTGGTTGGCGCCGAGCTGGACCTTGCCCTCGATTTGCGAGTAGGACCATTGGTATTGGCGACCGCCATGCGTGGCGAAGACTTTCACGTCGAACGAGTGCGGTTCTTCAACAACGTTCTGTCCCTGCAGGTAGGTCGCTTCCGGGCGGAAGGCGATCCGATCGACCCGACCGCCGAGTCGATGCAGCTCGATGCGCACATCGACGTCACGAGGCGGGAGCGCCTGCAGTTTCGTGCTGAAGGGATACACGCGAAACTGCGGCGGAACGCCGGTCTCGTAGATGGTGATTTCGAGCTGCAGCGGACCATCAGACAGGAGGCGCCCGCCGTTTGGTCCCTTGGGGTACGCGAGCGGCCCAGCCTCTGCGCTTGTCTCGCCCGATCGATTGCCACCCGGCTCACTCAACAGGATGAGGGCGGTGAGCACGATGCCGACGCCGACGATCGCCGCCACAACAGTGGT
>JANMSC010000488.1:0-2146 GCA_031388885.1 Gemmatimonadales bacterium
CGCGCCGGGACGACTATGGTCTGCATCATCGCCGGACTCCTGCATTTGCACTACGGATCTCCGGTGCTCAAACGGTTTCGCAGTGTCCCCAGTCTTCGGTATCGATTGAGTCGCAGTCAAGGACCGTGGAACGGCCGCGAAATTCCGGCAGATCCTGCCGGAGTAAATATTCGCCGCAGGCGTGGGGGAATGGCGGAGCGTGAAGAGAAGTGCGGCGCACTCTGCGATGCGAGGGTTGGGGTTGGGGAGGCGTTGTCAGGAATTCGGCGGATTCGCGGCGTTCGGGATCAGGAGGAATTGGTGGCCGTGTTGTGATCCATGGGGATGCGTGAATCATCGACAAACAACGTCAATCCGCTCCAGTGATCCGCCAGACTCACCAGCACTCCCTCGAACGCTTTGCCGAAGTGCGATTCCGGAACGTCGCGTCCGACCGACGCACCTTACCGATGGGGAAAGAACTTGTAAAACACCTGTATGGTGATAGACTGGCTGAGGCACCCAGGGAATGCGGCGAGTGATGCAGTTCCACAGCGGTGTTTTCGGTACGGCCTCTCACAAGTCCTCGATCAAAAGGAAAGTTCCATGAACCGCAAATATCTGGCACATCAGCCTGATCGTATCGAAGCCCTTGAACCTCGTCTGGTTCTCTCGATGATCTTTGGTTCTGGCGATGACAATGGCCATGCGACGGACAGCCTGGCCACCGCCGCAGCGCGGGGAGACGCGAAGGGCGGCAGCGGGCCGGCGATCCGCTTGGACATTGTCGCCCTGCATGAGTTTGGCCATTCACTCGGCTTGGGCCATACGAGCAACATCGGCTCGATCATGGACCCCTACTACAACGCCAGCTATGTCCTCAGCGACTTTGCGACGATTGACCCGGTGCTTACGACGTTTCGGTCACTGTACGCAAACGTCAACGACGGCAGTGGGTGGCAGGATTCGCTCGATCCCACACCGAACAACGGCATCGTCAATTTGACGTACAGCTTCATGCCCGACGGCGCGCGGATGGACCAGGGAAGGAACACGCTCTTCGCAACGTTCAATGCGAAATTCAGCGAGACGGTTTGGAAGGCAATCTTCGTCGCTCAGCTGAATCGCTGGGACAGCGTCGAACCAAATCTGTCCTTCACCGAGCGTACCGATGCCGGCCTGGCGTTCAATTATTCCGGTGCCGCGCAGAATGATCTGAAGTCGGGTGACATCCGCATCGGCTCGCATCAGTTCGACGGGGCGGGCAACGTCCTGGCGCACGCATATTACCCGCCACCCAATGGCTCCACCGCCGCAGGCGACGCACACTTCGATAAAAGCGAAAAGTGGGTGCTCGACGGTGGCACGACGAGCGCGAGCACGTCCACCGGCACCGGAGGGGTGAGTGGCGCATTGGTGTTCGCCACATCGACCGAGGACGATGCGGCGGGCTGGGCCTTCCGCGTGACGAAGCCGCCGGTCACCGTCACGGTCTCGACGACTGTCAGCCGCCCGTCAACTCTCAAAGCGGCGGCAATCTCCGACGAGACGGTGGAAGCTCCGGCGACGACTCATGTAGACCTCGGCACGACGGCGGCAATGGTCCGTCTGGACCCCGCAGCGGTGGACCTGGCCTTCGCGTTCTCCAACCTGCTCGGCCTGCTGGACGTACTCGGCGAGTGACTCGCGGCGTGATCGGAGGCACACGGACGGCCGCGAAGATCAAGGGCGGACGAAAGGGGGAAAGGGAACGCAACCAATAGTGTTCGGCACAGGATTTGTTCTGTGCCATAGTATCCCGTGCGAGAGAAAATAATAGTTTGGCGCTTTGATCAGGCTCGCCGCGGGCCGAAGGCGAAGCCGGCGATTGAGCCGTCTGATATTCAGGGGCTGAAGTATTTTGATAAGCTCAAGCCCGTCTGCTGAGTACGAAACAGAACGGTGTCGAGATCCAGACCTATGTGGCGATCATGGCGTGCCTGCTGATTCTGATTCACACGGGTCGCGTCCCATTGCCAAAAAGTAAGGCACCCGCACGCGAATGTGTGACGGGCGGTTCGCTGCTGCGCGCTACGGAAAACTGTCTCCGCCAGGAACCACTGAATCACGCCCGGCGACGCGCCAAATATCCCCGCCACCGTCACAATTCAGGTCCGCACGCCTCAAC
>JANMSC010000041.1:0-1940 GCA_031388885.1 Gemmatimonadales bacterium
GAAAGGGTTTCCGCGGCCTTATGTATCAAACGCGGCAGGGCGGTGGCTATGTCGGTCTTGGAAAAATCGCTGCCCTTGAACAGCAAAGGGACATTCAGCCGCTTTGCCAGTGCGTAGGCGAAGCAATCACCGAAGTTGAGCTGAGCCGGGTGCCCGGTCCCCTTGCCGAACCGGATGTGGGCCTCACGAGCGAGGGCCGCATCTTCTGCCGTGACCGGATAAGTTTGCAAACGCGTCGTCGCGAGGAAATTGTTTAGCCAGGTTTCGGCGATTGAAAAGTGGGCTACCTTTGCTGAACGCAGAATGATCGACACCTCAACGACTGTCGCAACGGAGATGCAGGGCTGGTCGTCCTCGACAATGAGCCTTGCGAATGTCTCCGCTTCGAGTTCCCTCCTGTAGATAGCTACGACTGCGGAGGTGTCGATGACCATCAAATGGGAAGCCCATTCTCGTCGTACCCGATCGCATCCTCCGCGCTGATCCAATTGGCGTCAGGCAGCGCCGAAGACTGCCGTGCCAGTTCCATAACGCGTTCGAAGCGTTCCTGGCGGCTCAGCCGATGTGTTTCCCGCTCAAGCCGTTCCCGCAAAGCACTCGTTACCACCGCGGTCAGGCTCTCGCCCGTCAGCCTGGCCAACTCAGTCGCCAGTTCGTGGGCTTCGTCGTTCTTGATGTTGAGATGCATTGGGCCTGTTCATGGTAGAAAACCCCAATAAGTTCTACCACTGTACCGAAACGATATCAACTTCGGTCCGGTTTGGCTTCTGGGTCGATGGAGCGGGTCGCCCGTTACGCCCGCCCGGCGGTCGGGCTGAGGCTGGCGCGGGTGATGCCGAGCTGCCCCAGGGCGCCGTCATAGCGCTTCTCGATCGGCGTTGCGAACAGCAGGTCGCGCGAGAATGGTACGGTCAGCCAGCCATTGCCCTGGATTTCGCCCTCGAGCTGGCCGGGGCCCCAGCCGCAATAGCCAAGCGCGAACAGCGCGTGGCTCGGCGCGTTCTTGAAGGCGATGGCTTTCAGGATATCGAGCGTCGCGGTGAGGCAGATGTCCTCGGCGACGGCGTAGGAATTGCCGTTCCTGAAATAGTCCGACGAATGCAGCACGAAGCCGCGCCCGCGCTCCACCGGGCCGCCGCGCAGCACCTCACGCTGCTTGACTTCGGTGGGCAGGCGGATGATTTCGTCGGGTTCGCCCAGCTTCAGTTCTTCGAGGATGTCGCCAAACCGCATGTCCTTGAGGCTCTGGTTGACCACCAGGCCCATGGCGCCCTCGTCACCATGTCCGACGAGATAAATTACCGTTTCGCGGAAACGCTGGTCGTTCATTTCGGGCATTGCGACAAGAAATTGGCCTTTGAGCGAAATCATGGTTTGCCTTCCTGCGACATGCGAGTGCGGCCCCTTCGCGTACAATGTAGACCCGCCGGGCGACGCGTTCCAGTCCCCAGGCGCCTCACGACGCCATGAACGAAACGTGGCTTTTCCTTTGCTTCGCCGTGCGCTACTGCCTCGGCCATGCGTCTCATCCTGTCGCTTTTCGCTATCATCCTCATTGCCGCGCCCGCACTTGCGGCGCAAACGCCGTGGCAGGAACTGGCGCCTGGCGTCAAGGCCCGGCTGATCTCGGCCGATGCCGATACCGCCCAAGGCACGACGATGATCGCGCTCGAACTCGATATGCCGCCCGATTTCAAGACCTACTGGCGTGTACCTGGCGAGACCGGTATCGCGACCACCATCGACTGGACCGGCTCGAACGGCATCACCGCGGCCGAGATGCTGTGGCCTTACCCGATCGTCGAAACCAAGGCCGGCTACGTCGACTTTGTCTATTACGGACCGACGGTGCTGCCGATCCGCATAACGCTTGCCGGAGAGGGCGCGCAGATCGAAACCGCAATCCTCATGGGCATCTGCTCCGACATCTGCGTGCCGGC
>JANMSC010000076.1:0-6068 GCA_031388885.1 Gemmatimonadales bacterium
TGATGCGGCGCCCTGAATGGCCTGCGTGTCACCAGCGCCTGCCCCGGTGGCAGCAATCCGGCGACTGAATGAATTCGGGTGACATCGAGCGCCTCTTCGAGCGTCATCGACGGCAGGATGCTCGGCAGGCGGCGCGCCAGCATGGTCTTGCCCGCACCCGGTGGGCCGATCATCAACACGTTGTGCGCACCGGCCGCCGCAACTTCGAGTGCTCGCTTGGCGGCCTGCTGTGCCCGCACATCGGCGAAGTCGACATCGAGCACGGCGCGCTCCGACATCAACAGTTTCGTGTCGGTGCGTACGGCCGCCAGTTGCGTCATACCGGAGAGGTGACTGCACACATCGGTGAGCGTGGTGGCTCCACGCACTGTGAGCCCGTCGACGACCGCCGCTTCGGCAACGTTCGCCGCAGGAAGGATCATCTCATCACAGCCCATCGCGGCCGCTGCGAGCGCCATCGGCAACGCGCCGCGCACCGGCCGCAGGTCGCCCTCGAGTCCAAGTTCGCCAAGCAAGAGCGAGCGCCCAACGCGATCGCCCGCGAGCTGGTTGCTCGCGATCAGGATGCCGATCGCGATCGGGAGGTCGAATGCGCTGCCACGCTTCTGCACGTCGGCGGGCGCGAGGTTGACCGTGATGCGACGGAGTGGCAGTTGATATCCGGCGTTGCCGAGCGCCGCTGCCACACGCTCGCGGCCCTCCTTGACCGCACCGACCGGCAATCCGACGGTGGTGAACGACGGCAGGCCGTTGGAAATGTCGACCTCGACGTCGATCGCGAGCGCATCGACGCCGAGCACGGCGGCGCTGTGAATTCGGGCGAGCAGGGTGGCCTCGGCGTGGCGGGGTCACCCGATGGTGATGGCGGGTCTCGTCAGCAATGGAAATATCGAACGCGGTGGTGGTCGATGCAGCGCGAGCCGCACCGCGCGGCACATGGCCCTGCACATTCGATGGGCCCCGATCCTGCGTTGAGGTCCCTTCACTGCGGCGCCTTCGGCGCCTGCGGTCGGGATGACAGGACTCTCGGCGCGCTTCTCCCTTCTCCCTTCTCGCTTCTCGCTTCTCGCTTCTCGTGCAGTTCAGTTCATCGGACGCTGCATCCGTGCGGCACGTGCCGCTGCGACCGAATCAAATTTCGCAACCTGCGTCCCCACCAGTACCGACTTGAAGTCGGCGTCGAACTTTGCCCGTGCGTCCTGCAACTTCCTGGTCGAGTCGGCGGCGCCCGGTGCGCTGCGCATCGCCTGCATGTCGCCGCTCTCGCGCAACTTCGCCATCCACGCCTGGACACCCTTCGTCGCCCCATTGTACGTCGCGAGCAGTGTCGTTGTCTGCGCCTTCTGTTCGGTCGACAGGGTGTACATCGTGGTGAGATTGTCGATGCTCAGCTGCCCGCCGCCACGCATTCCGCCACCCTGAGCGGCCAGCGGCGCCGCAACCACGGTTGCCAGCGCGAGCAGAGCGAAACGTGCCTTCATCTCCAGACTCCAATCGTCATGGGTCGCCCGCACGGGCGGCCGGTCGGTCGCCCCCATTGATCCGTCAATCGTACGCCGGGCCAGTGGCAGGGGTTGACCGGTCCAGCCCTGCCGGGGCAAATCGGATCGTGAACACCGCCCCCTGCCCCGGCCCACTCTCGGCGGCGATCGTGCCGCTCCATCCATCCACCAGCCTCCGAACGATCGCGAGGCCCAGTCCGGTCCCGCTGGTGGTGGTCGAAAACGATGGTTCGAAGATCCGGGGCAACTGCTCCGCCGCGATGCCACCGCCATCGTCACGCACCTCAAGCATCGCATCCCCCAGCGTCAGGGTCACGACCCGAGCGCTGGCATGACGTGCGTTGTCGAGCAGGTTGAGCAACACCTGGATCAATTCTTCGCGCCGGGCGAGCACCATGATGCCCTCCCCACCGCGAATCACGAGCCGCGGTTCGGCGGTGGTGAGCGCGAACAGGCCCGCCAACTCCTCGACCACTTCGCGTAGCGCAATCGTCTCCAGCGGCGCAGCACGATCCTCCGGCGGTGAACCATACCTCGCGAACGAGCGTGCGATCAGGTCGAGCCGGTCGATCTCGGCAAGCAGGCGCGATACCGTCTCGTCGAGCACGCGTGGCAAGTCGGCGTGCCCGTCGGCCTGCACTCGTCGCAGGTGCTGCAGGCCAAGCCGCATCGGGGTGAGCGGATTCTTGATTTCGTGCGCCACCTGCCGAGCCATCTCACCCCACGCCACAACCCGCGCCGCACGCGATGCCTCCGTGATGTCAGTCAGTGCCAGCACCAACCCGCCATCGCCAAGCGGTGCCAGGGTGACCGCGAACCGTCGATCGTCGATCTCCACCTCACGGCTCTCGGCGTCGCGCGTGGTCGGGCCGAGCAATCGACTGACGCCGTCGGCCACCGCCTGCCACTCGACTGGTAGCTGAAGCCCAAGTGGCGCACCCGTTTCCACGGGTCGGCCGAGCAGCTCCTCAGCGCGGGGATTCGCATGGATGACTTTGCCATCGGCATCGACGCCGATCACGCCCGTTGCCACGGTCGAGAGAATCGCCGACGTTCTTGCGCGTCCGACCTCGAGCTCCGCCGTGCGCGCACGAAGCTCGCGCTCCATCGAGTCGATCGCCTGGAACACCGGTGTGAACTCCGCGGGTACGTGCTCGTGTGGCGGCGGCGATTCGCGTCGCCCGATCGCGACCGCGGTGCGGCGCAGGGTCTCGATTGGCTGGCCGAGCGCACGCGCCACGAGGCCCGCCACGCCGACCGCCGCCAGCGCACCGGTGAGTGAGACCAGGAGCAACAGCAGCGCAAGGTCGAGTTGGTCCCGCGCGAGTTCCGCTTCGGTACCGGGGAGCAGCACCGCGACAAGCGTTGCCGGGTCATCCGCCGCCTCCACCCCGAGACGCACCGGACTGCCAGCGAATACGCTGCGGACCGCGACGTCGCCGCTGGCACCCAACGCCGGGAGCGGTGGCACGGCGGCGGCGATGAACCCAAGCTCGACGAGCAGCGGCGTACTCGCGGCCACCAACCTGCCGTCGCGATAGATCGCCAGGTCCACATCGAGTGCATCCGCCACGCGCCGCAACGAATCGGGATCGGGCGTTGTCAACGCTGCGAGCGCGAAGCCGCCTTCGAACGCCACGTCGCGCAGGGTGCGGGTGACATCGGACATACGGGCCACGCTGGCGTCGCCGCGTAGCCGAAGCAACGACCAGAGCGTAAAGAAGAGCGCAGGCACGATGAAGAATCCGGCGAGTGCTGCCGCGACGGTACGGCGATACGAACGCCGGAAGACACCGACCTTGATCGCACCACTGCGGCCGAGGAGCTGTTCGAGTATGAGCCACGCTGCGAGGATGAGCAACACGTCGAGCAGGACGCTCAGCGCAGCACGCACCGCGAATGGCCGGGGTGTCGCCATTTCGATCGTGGCGCGCACGACGCGCGGCGCATCGCCCGACGCGACATACCAGTCGGCCCGGAGCCACCGACCATTCCGGCGAAACGTGCTATCGGGCACCGCGTCGCGAGTGGGCTCGATCGAGAGACGAAACGCGGGATCCGGCGGACTGCGCCAGCCCACGTATCGCCCGAACCGCGTCGGTGCCACGACCCGCGAACTCGGCCCGATCGTCACGGTGGCGATCGTGTCGGGCGCGAGTGGCAGCACGAGCACTTCGTGGTGCACCGCCCCACGACGGAGTGACACGCTCGTGGGCACCGCGCGCCGCTCGCGCACCAGCGTCTCGAGGTCACCCCACGTCATGCTCAGCGAATCGAGGGCGATCGATTCACGCACCTGACCATTGCCGGTCCACAATGCGAGGTGCGTTGGCAAGCCGAGTTGCGCCACCGCCGACGCTCGCCACGCCGCGTAGAGTCGATCGATTCTGGTCGGGTGGGCTGGGCGCGATTCCGTGGCGAATTGTGCGAGCGCCGCAGTGGACGCCAAGTCCTGCGGGGCCTTGAGCCGCGCGATATCGGTTTGCGCGAGCCTGAGGCGCACGTCGAGTGACTCGCTCCATGTCACCAGCGTCGCGAGCACACCGGCCGTCGTGGCGATCGCGAGCATCCGTGCGCGCGGCGATGTGCGGGGCAGCAGGCAGCCGAACGGCACCAGCCAGAGCATCGGGTACCACCCGGCCCACCGACTGGGAGTCCAGGCAGCGATGCCGCCAGCGCCAACTGGGGCAGTGGTCGGAAGCCACGCCTCGATGCCGATCGCTCCGATCATCACCGCGCTCAACGCGGTTGCGAGTCCCCACGTCGAAGTCGCGGTGGGATCGTCGGTCGCGCGTAACGGTGCATTCGCGGCGGCGAGGAATGCCGCCGTGGCGATCGCGAGCATCACTTGCCACCAGAACCAGGTGATGAGTGATGCCGGCTGAACATCTGGCAGCACGTTGCGACCAACGAGCACGATGAGTGGGGTGGCGCTCGCGAGCAAGAGCACCGCGGCGATCATGCCCACCGGCGTACGCCGTGCCGGGCGCCGCCACAGCATGATGGCGGCGAACAGCATCGCGGCAGACGCAGCGAGCGCCTTCAGAGCGGTCGGGCCGAGGCCAGCCGGCGCGACATCGGTGCGCGAGAGGGCCCACAGCGGCACCAGGACCGCAGCCGCGCGCGCTACCGGATGCGTTGCCGTGAGCAGGATGAGCAGCGCGAGCACTCCGAGTCCGACAGCGGCAAGGAATCGCGCAAGTCGCACCTCGCGTGCGGAAAGATCTGCCGGTGCCGGCACGACGGGGCGCATGGTGCGGCGGACACCATCGATCGCAGCATCGATTGACGGGTAGACCGTCGCGCCCTCAGGAGCATCCCAGACCCAGCGAACCCGTTGCCAGCCGCCGGCACCATCCGCCAGACTTCGGCCAGCGGCAGGAAGTGCGGGCGCGGCGTCAAGCAGCAACGTGACCTGGATCTCGATCCGGCCGCTCGACTCCCGCAACGTCAGGAAGTGACCAAACGGTGTGACAGTGACCACCGCTGCATCGGATCCGGTCAGCGGGCGAATGCGCAACGGGCCAGCGATCGCGATCGTGCTGTCGCCGACCCTCGCGACAATCCCGCGCTCGATGTCGCGTTCACTGAGAAGGTCGTCGAGCGAGGGCGCGCCGATGGGGCGCGGGCCAGTCGCCCGCTGAAGGGCAAAGGCGGCAGTGCGACGCCCGCGTGCAACGGCAGCCGATAGATTTCGGTCGCGAATCCGTGTCGCCTCGTCCACCGCTTCGGTTGCAACCGCGATTGGTCGGGTCGCGACGCGTGCAGTCCGCCATGCCGCCGTGCCGAGGGTCGCAGACAGGCACGCGAGGCCCAACGCGATGGCCACGGCCGGTCGCCCACCCGCGCGCCACGCCCACATCGCGACCGCCGCAGCGGCGAGCGCCGACACGGCCAACCACCCCCACGTGGTGACCGTGGCCGCCTCAGCCGCGAGGAGCACGACCGCGCCGACCCCGACCCACAGAGCGCCGTCACGCTGGGCTGGCGATGTCGCACCTTGAAACTTCGAGGCACCCGGGTCGTATTGGCCCACGTTGGCTTCCATTTACCTCATCAGGACGAATCATGCCGAGTCGCCGTGCCGGTCGTTTCCTGCTTCTGTGTGTGCTGAGCGGGCCCGCAGCGCTCACCGCCCAGAGCAGTCCGGGGACCCCGCGAACCCTAACCCTCGCTCAGGCGCTCGAGCTGGCCAAGCGGAACAGCCCCACGTACCGCCAGTCGCTCAACGACGCTGATCCGGCTTCCGCTGCGGTGCGGGCGGCCAGGGGTGGGATGCTTCCGACCGTGAGCACCAGTGCTGGCATCGGGTACACCGGGTCGGGGCGTTCGACCTTCGGCGGGTCGTTCTTCAACCAGACGTCGCCGACCATGTCGTCGAATTATTCGATCAACGCCAGTTGGCAGCTCAATGCCCGGACGTTCATGGAGCCGGCCCAGGCGCGGGCCAACGAGCGAGCGACCGACGAGAACATCGCCGCGGCCGGGGTCAACCTCACGTTCGACGTGACGACACAATATCTCAATACCCTGCGGGCCGCCGCTACGGTCGAGGTCGCCCGCCAG
>JANMSC010000107.1:0-1902 GCA_031388885.1 Gemmatimonadales bacterium
GACCAGGCCGGCGTCGACTACACCAACATCCTGCGCGCGATCCGCGAGGACTACCCGCGCGCTGCGGACCTGCCGGGCCCGGGTTTCGCGGCCGGACCGTGCCTGTTCAAGGACGCGATGCAGCTCGCCGCCTTCACCAGCGATCACTTTCCGATGGGCCAGGCCGCGATGCAGGTGAACGAAGGGTTGCCCGCGTACATCGTCTCCGCGCTCGAGCGCCGCTACGGCGGGTTGCAGGGCAAGACGGTCGGCATCCTGGGCATGGCCTTCAAGAGCGAGTCGGACGACACTCGGGCCTCGCTTTCATACAAGCTGCGCAAGCTGCTGTCGTGGGCCGGCGCGCGCGTCGTGTGCACGGACCCGTACGTGCAGGACGACCGCTTGACGACGCTCGAGCGCGTGCTCGACGAGAGCGACGTCCTCGTCCTGGGGGCACCGCACAAGGCCTATCGGGGGATCGAGGTCGGTGGCAAGGACGTCGTCGACGTCTGGGGCGCCCTCGGCGGCGGTATCCGCCTCTAGTGAAGATCCTCGTCACCGGTGCCGCCGGGCTTGCCGAAGGACCAAGCGCGCCTGATGCCCTGGATAGGACATTGCCGATAGGGATCTCCGTGATCGTTCCCGTCTATCGCTCGGCCTCAATCCTGCCGGATCTGTACAGCCGCCTGACGGGCGCTGTTGAGGCTATCGCCGACCACTACGAGATCATCCTGGTCGAGGACTGCGGGGGAGACGACTCCTGGTCCGTGATCGAGCGCTTGGCCGAGCGGGATCATCGCGTCCGCGGGATGCGGATGAGCCGGAACTACGGACAGCACAATGCGTTGCTATGCGGAATCCGAGCGGCCCGCTACGAGGTGATCGTGACCCTCGATGACGACCTCCAGAACCCACCAGAGGAGATCGTCAAGCTGGTCGCGCGACTTGGTGAGGACACGGACGTCGTTTACGGGACGCCGACGAACGAACAGCACGGCTTCCTGCGCGACCAAGGTTCACGGATCACCAAACTGGCGCTGCAGAGCGCGATGGGTGTCGAGACGGCCCGCAACGTCAGCGCGTTCCGCGCCTTCCGTACGCGACTACGCGATGCGTTCACGTCGTACCGCGGGCCATATGTTTCCATCGATGTGCTGCTGACGTGGGGAACGACGCGGTTCTCCCATGTGCCGGTGCGTCACGAGCCACGCCAACTCGGCAAGTCCAACTACACGCTTCGCAAATTGGCCACTCATGCGTTCAACATGATGACCGGGTTCAGCACGTTGCCACTGCAGATCGCCAGTGTGGTTGGGTTTGTCTTCACTTTGTTCGGGTTCGGCATCCTCATATTCGTACTCGTCAACTACTTGGCCCGCGGTAGCGCAGTGCCGGGTTTCGCGTTCCTTGCGTCCATCGTCGCCATCTTCAGCGGCGCCCAACTGTTTGCACTCGGCATCATCGGCGAGTACCTCGCACGCATGCATTTTCGTGCGATGGACCGGCCGACCTACCTCGTTTCGGACGTGACCAGCAACGACTGAGTCAACGAGCCGACGCGATTCGCAGCACGACTGGGCATCGAATGTTGCCGATGAGGCACCCAACACGGATTCAGAGAAACGGCGCGACTCTGGAGTGCTCTCTGGTTCCATGGGACTCGGAGATCTTCGGTTTTCCGGTCGCGGAGATCGGTCACGTAGAACTTGGTTTGGGCGCGCACGTGAAGGAGATACTGCGAGAGTTCGACGCTTGGTGCGCTGGTCACGACGTGCGCCTGGTCTCCTGCAGGCTCGATCACCGGCAGTTACGAGAATCCATGGCGCTCGAGGAGATCGGGTTTCGATTCGTGGAAATGGTGCACGTGCCACGCCTCGAGTCGTTCGAGTCCATCGCCGCGCCGCGGCAGGCGATCCATGTGGC
>JANMSC010000117.1:0-4478 GCA_031388885.1 Gemmatimonadales bacterium
GCAACGCGGGACGCGACCGCTCCAACCGACGAGGCATCGATGTCGCCAGCCGTTGAAGCGCGCGCGTTCTCGTTCTGGTACGGCGCGAGTCAGGCGCTGTTCGACCTGTCGTTCGCGTTTCCGCACCGCGCGGTGACGGCGAACAACGGCCCCTCGGGGTGCGGCCAGATCACGTTTCTCCGCAGCGTCAACCGGATGAACGATCTGGTGCCTGAAACGCGTGTCAGCGGGGAGCTGCTGGTCGACGGCAGTGCGGTGTATGCGCCGCGGATCGACCTCGTCGTCCACCGGCTGCGCGTCGGGATGGTGTTCCAGCGACCGAACCCGTTCCCGAAATCGATCTTCGCCAATGTTGCGTACGGCCCCGCGCTCAACGCGCTTGTGGCCAAGCGCGATCTCCCCGAGGTAGTTGAGCGCTGCCTGCGACGCGCCGCGCTCTGGGACGAGGTAAAGGACCGGCTCGAAGATCCGGCCATCGGACTCTCCGGCGGCCAGCAGCAACGCCTGTGCATTGCGCGTGCGCTCGCGAACGAGCCGACGGTGTTGCTGATGGACGAGCCGTGCTCGGCGCTCGACCCGATCGCGACCCAGAAGATCGAGGAACTGATCTTCGAGCTCAAGAAGGACTACACGATCATCATCGTGACGCATAACATGCAGCAGGCAGCGCGAGTGGCGGATCTCACCGCCTTCTTCGATGCTGGCCGGCTGATTGAGTTCGGCGAGACGCGGCAGATCTTTACGACCCCGCGTCACGAGCGAACCGAGGCCTATATCACCGGGAGGTTCGGATGACGCCAGACACGCACCGTCACTTTCACGAAGACCTGGGGCAGGTCAAGGAGCGGCTGCTTTCGATGTCGGGCGAGGCAGAGGCCGCGCTCGGGTTGGCCGTGGACGCGCTGCTGGAGCGTGACCTTGCCAAGGCAAGACTCGTCATCGCCGGCGACCGCGCAATCGACCAGATGGAAGTCGAGATCGAGGCCCAGTGCATCCACCTGCTCGCGACCCAGCAGCCGATGGCGCGCGACCTCCGGATGCTGACGTCGGCGCTCAAAATCGCCAATGACCTCGAACGAGTCGGCGATCACGCGGTGAACATCGCGCAGTCCGCGGAGCGGCTGTCGCAGAACCGCCCGATCGTGCCCGAGCCCGAGATCGTCGAGATGGCCCGGCTGGCGCGCGGCATGCTCTCGGATGCGATCGAGGCCTTCATCCGGGGCGACGCCGTCGCCGGCCGCGAGGTCTGCCGTCGTGACGACAAGGTCGATGCCTTGCACAACTCGGTCTTTCGGATCCTCCTCACCCACATGATGGAAGATCCGCACATGATCAGCAACGGGATGGACCTCTTCCTGGTCTCACGTAACCTCGAGCGGGTCGCCGACCTGGCGACGAACATCGGCGAGGACGTGGTGTTCCTGGTGGAGGGGGTGTCGATCAAGCATCATGCGGAGGATGGGGGGAGTTAAGCCCCATACGGCACCCAGATATTCTTCACCTGCGTCGCGTGCCGCAGAAACTCCGGTCCCTCGCCCACGAGCGGGTCGGCCCAGTTCCTGAGCGTCCACTCCGTCCACATTCGTTTCATGTTCCCCGCCGAGAGCTTCTCGGCTTCCGTTGCGTCGTCGCGCGTGCCGAAGACCCACACGGCGTCGATGTCGTCGTGCGCCGCGATCGGCGCGAGGAGTTCCTTCTTCATGCCGGTGATGATATTGATCACGCCACCGGGGATGTCCGAGGTGTCGAACAACTGATAGGCATCAGTTGCGGCGAGCGGCCAGCGCTCTGACGGCACCGCGACGACCCGATTGCCCATCGCAATCGCGGGCAGCACGCACGACAGGAAACCCAGGAGTGGAGCTTCATCGGGGCAGAGCATCCCGATCACGCCCATCGGCTCAGGCATCGCCAGCGTGACGTTGCGGTACGGCGTGTGGTGTACCGCGCCGTCGTACTTGTCGGCCCATGCCGCATAGGCGAAGCATCGCTGAATCGCGGACTCGACCTCGACGGCACCATCGTGTCCGCTGCCGAGCGCAAGTCGCGCAGCGAATTCATCGGCCCGTGCCGCGAGATTTTCGCCCAGGTAGTAGAGCACCTGCGCGCGGAGGTGCGCTGTGGTAGTTGACCACTTCACTGCCGCGTGCGCTGCCTCGACAGCGTTGCGGACGTCCTTGCGGTTCCCACGTCCGACCTCTGCCACATACGCGCCCGCGGCGTCGTGGATCGCGAGGGCGTACCCGGAATCGGGGCGCACCTGCTTGCCGCCCACGTACAGCTTGGGAGTGCGGTCGATCGGTGGCAGGCTGCTGACATCCGGAGATCCGTCGTTGTTCGCGCGGGTTGACACCCGCGCCTGAGGACTCGCTTCTCGCTTCTCGCTTCTCGCTTCTCGTTCGGGATACTTCCCGCGAGCTGGCTTCAGGTACTCATGCATCCCCTCCCGACCGCCTTCCCGCCCGAACCCACTCTCGCGATAGCCGCCGAAGCCCGCCGCCGCGTCGAAGACGTTGGTGCAGTTGATCCACACCGTTCCGGCCTTGATGCGCGGCGCGATGTCGAGCGCAAGATTGATGTTCTCGGTCCACACGCTCGCGGCCAGGCCGTAGCGTGTGTTGTTCGAGAGTTCCACCGCCTCATCGGGCGTTCGAAACGTCATCGAGACAACCACCGGGCCGAAGATCTCTTCCTGAGCCACAGTTGATGACGGCGATACATCGGTGAAGAGCGTCGGTGGGTAGAAGAGCCCTTCGGTCGGCACACTCCACGACGGCTGCCAGCATGATGCACCCTCGTCGATGCCCTGTTGCACCAGGCTGCGGATCCGATCGAGCTGCACCGGTGCGATGATGGCGCCGATGTCGACCGCCTTGTCAAGCGGAGATCCGACCCGGAGCGTTTCCATTCGGGCACGAAGCTTTGCCGTGAGGCGATCCGATATGCCTTCCTGCACCAGGATGCGCGAACCGGCGCAGCAGACCTGCCCCTGGTTGAACCAGATCGCATCGACCACGCCTTCGACCACCGAGTCGAGATCGGCATCGTCGAACACCACGAACGGCGACTTCCCGCCGAGCTCGAGGGTGAGCTTCTTGCCGCTGCCGGCCGTCGCAACCCGGATCGCGCGTCCGACATCGGTCGATCCGGTGAATGCCACCTTGTCCACGTCCGGATGCGACACCAGCGTTGCCCCCGTGCGCCCGTCACCCGTGATGATGTTGACCACGCCAGCAGGCAGGCCAATCTCTTCGAGCAGGTCGGCAAGGCAGAGCGCGGTGAGTGGCGTGTACTCGGCGGGCTTGAGCACCACCGTATTTCCGGCCGCGATCGCAGGCGCGATCTTCCACGAGAGCATCAACAACGGGAAGTTCCACGGGATCACCTGCCCCACAACGCCAACCGCAGTCATCCCCGGATATTCCCGCTCGAGCAACTGTGCCCAGCCAGCATGGTGATAGAAGTGACGCGCCACGAGCGGAATGTCGATGTCACGCGACTCGCGAATCGGCTTGCCGTTGTCGAGACTCTCGACCACCGAAAAGAGGCGCGAACGGCGTTGAACGCCGCGTGCGATAGCGTAGAGCCAGCGGGCACGACCGTGTCCGCCCAACGCCTGCCAGCCGGGAAGCGCCTTGCGTGCGGCTTCGACCGCCGCCGACACGTCGGCATCGGTCCCCTGACTCACCCGCGCGAGCTCAGCGGCGGTCGCCGGGTTCGCCACGGCAAATGTGTCGCCTGGCTTGGTCCAGCGACCGCCGATGAAGTGGCCAAACATGCGCCCGTGCGTGTCGAGCCACTCGACCGCTGGCGTCGGAGACTCGGGCGCCGGTCCCCAGGCGAGCGTATGGAAGGCGTCGCGGACAGTGGTCATATTGAAATCTGCGTTGGGGTGAGTGCCTTCATCGAGAGGCGAGAGGCGAGAGGCGATGTGCCCACCACGACCGAATCCGTCGCCTCACTGTTCTCGCTTCTCGCTTCTCGCTTCTCGTTCATGCCATCGGATGCCGATGCACCGCTGAATACCGACCGGTGACGAAATGCTCGAGCTGGCGTTCGATGTCGGTTAGCAATGACGATGCGCCGAAACGAAAGAGGTCGGGCTGGACCCAGCGGTCGCCCAGTTCTTCCTTCATCATAGCCATCCAATCGAGTGACTCTTTCGCACGACGGATCCCGCCAGCCGGCTTGAAGCCCACGAAGTAGCCGGTGCGTTCGCGGTAGTCGCGAATCGCGCGCGCCATTACGAGCCCGACCGGCATCACGGCGTTCACACCTTCCTTGCCGGTACTTGTCTTGATGAAATCGGCGCCCGCCATCATCGCGACGGCGCTCGCCCGCGCGACGTCCTTGAGTGTGCCGAGATCGCCGGTGCCGAGGATGGCCTTGAGGTGCGCATCGCCGCACGCCGCACGGAAGGCCTTCACCTCGTCGTACAGCGCCTGCCAATCGCCGGTGAGCACATGTGATCGCGTGAT
>JANMSC010000130.1:0-4886 GCA_031388885.1 Gemmatimonadales bacterium
TCGGCGCCGCGCTTGCCAATGACCACGCCGGGTCGGCCGGTGTGAATCGTCACGGTCACCTTGCCCGGCTTCCGCTCGATGTGCACTTCGGCGATCGCCGCGTGGCCAAGCCGCTTCTGGATGTAGTCGCGAATCAGCCGGTCTTCCGCCAGCAGCGCTGGCATGTCCTTGCCCGCGTAAAAGCGCGACAACGGCTGCTTGGTGACGCCGAGCCGGAATCCAACTGGATGCGTCTTCTGACCCATTACTTCGCTCCCTTCGCCGCCACGGCGATCTTCACATGGCTGGTGCGCTTCCGAATCGGGGTCGCGCGGCCCTGGGCCGCGGCAGCAAACCGCTTCAGCGGTGGCCCCATGTCCACCTGGGCATCGACGACGATGAGGTGATCGACGTCGAAGTCTTCGTTGGCGTTCTGCGCATGCTGCTCCGCATTGGCCACGGCCGACTTCAGCGTCTTCGCAATCTGCTTCGCCGCCAGTTTCTTGTTGAACTGGAGGATCGCGTACGCCTCATTCACGTTTTTCCCGCGGATCAGGTCCATCACCAGCCGCATCTTTCGCGGCGACTGGCGGACGAGCCGCTGGATCGCATGTCCGTGCATATCAGACCTTCGCCTTCTTGTCGGCGACCAGCTTGCCGCTGTGACCGCGGAACAACCGGGTCGGCGCGAATTCGCCAAGCTTGTGGCCGACCATGTTCTCCGAGACGTACACCGGGACGAACTTGTTCCCGTTGTGCACCGCGAACGTGTGGCCGACGAATTCGGGCAGAATCGTGCTTGCCCGACTCCACGTCTTCACGACGCGCTTCTCGTTCTTTGCGTTCTGGGCTTCGACCTTGTCGAGCAGCGCCTGCTGCACAAAGGGGCCCTTCCGGATGCTCCGCGCCATTACTTGGTCGCCTTCCCGCGCTTGCGGCCGCGCACAATGAGTCGATTCGAAGCTTTTTTCCGCTTCCGCGTCTTCTTGCCCTCCGCCTTGCCCCACGGCGAGACCGGCGGACGACCGCCTGACGTCTTGCCTTCACCGCCACCCAACGGGTGGTCCACCGGGTTCATCGCCACACCGCGCACGTGGGGGCGCTTACCGAGCCAGCGGCTCTTGCCGGCCTTGCCGACCGAGAGCAACTCGTGCTCGGAGTTGCCGACTTCACCAATCGTCGCGAGGCAGCGGTTGTGAATCATCCGCATTTCGGTCGACTTGAGCCGGAGCGTCACGTACTCACCCTCGCGGGCCACGACCTGTGCGCCCTGACCGGCGGAACGCGCCATTGCGCCGCCCTTGCCGATCTTCAGCTCGATGTTGTGTACCATCGTACCGAGGGGCACTTCCGAGAGCGGCAGTGCATTGCCCACGCGCACGTCACTCCCCGGCCCGCTCACCACCGTGTCGCCCTGTTTCAGGCCATCGGGGTGCAGGATGTAGCGCTTCTCGCCGTCGGCGTACACCAGCAGCGCGATTCGCGCCGTGCGGTTCGGATCGTACTCGATCTCGGTGACGCGCGCTGGAATCCCGTACTTGTTCCGCTTGAAGTCGATCATCCGGTACTGGCGCTTGTGCCCGCCGCCGCGATGCCGCGACGTCACGTGACCCTGGTTGTTCCGACCGCCCGACTTCGGCAGCGGTTCGACCAGCGACTTTTCCGGCGTCGAGCGCGTAATCTCGTCGAACCCCGAGACCGACCGGAACCGCGTGCCCGCCGTAATCGGGCGGAACTGACGAATACTCATCTCAGGATCCCTCGAACACGGCGAGGGTATCGCCGGCCTTGAGCGTCACGATTGCCTTCTTCCATCGCGGCGTCACGCCGCGTGACTTGCCCTTCGCGATCGCGTTCCGACGCATCTGCATCGTCCGCACGCTGGTGACCGTCACGCCGAACAGCTGCAGCAACGCCTCGCGGATTTGCCCCTTGCTCGCGTCCGGGCGCACCTCGAAGACGTACTCCTGGCGATCCTGCCAGGCAGCCGAGCTTTTCTCGGTGATCAACGGGCGCACCACAATGCCATGGAGGTTCGCCATTACTCGGTCTCCTTCTTGGCGCGGGTGCGCTTCTTCGGTGCCGGCGCGTCGGCAGCCGCAGCCGACGGCGCATCAGCCCCGAGGGCCGCGCTCTCGATCACGAGCGCGTCGGCGTGCAGAATGTCATACGTCGACGCCTCCGCAAACGGCAGCACCTCGACGTGCGGCACGTTGCGCGCACTGAGGTACACCGCCGGCTTCGCACCCGCTGTCAGGATCAGCGTCTTGCGGCCATCGAGCGACAGGTGGCCGAGCAGGCCAAGCAACGTGGCGGTTTTCGGCGCATCAAGTGCAAACGGCTCGACCACGAACAGCATCCCCTCGCGGGCCCGCGCATTGAGCGCCGAGCGTCGCGCCAGTTGCTTCACCTTCCTGGGCAGTTCGAGGCGGTAGTCGCGGGGCGACGGACCGAAGGCGACACCACCACCACGCCAGTGCGGCGCACGCGTCGACCCGGCACGCGCGCGGCCGGTACCCTTCTGTTTCCACGGCTTGCGCCCACCGCCTGACACCTCGGCGCGCGTCTTCACCTTGTGCGTTCCCTGGCGCTGGTTGGCGAGGTACGTCTTCACCGCCTGGTGAAGCACGTCTTCGTTCACCGTGCCATCGAACAACTCGCCTGGAAGCGCGAATGCCTCAGCGCGCTTCGCGCCGGCGGCCGAATAAAATGGGGCCTCAATCATGACGGCTCTTTCCTCCCTGCTTCGCCACGGTCACGATCCCGTTCTTGGAGCCGGGCACCGCGCCCCGCACGAAGAGCAGATTCCGCTCGGCGTCCACGCGAACGATCGTGAGACCAAGTTCGGTGTGGCGCGCCGCGCCGTAATGACCGGGCATCTTCTTGCCCTTGATGACTCGCGACGGGTCAGTACCCGGCGAGATCGAACCCGGCTTGCGGTGCCGAGTGTTACCGTGCGATGCCGGACCGCCGGCGAAGCCGTAGCGCTTCACCACGCCCTGGAAGCCGCGACCCTTGGTCGTGCCGGTCACCTTGACCAGATCGCCCTCGGCGAACTGCTCCACGGTGACGGTCGTACCGGCCGTCAGCCCGGCTTCACCCAGCGGGAACGTGCGGACGATCTGCGGGGCGACACTGAAACCCGCCACCTTCGCATGCCCGAGCTCCGCCCGGCTGGTGCGCTGTGCCTTCTTCTCGCCCCAACCGAGCTGCGCCTGCGACTCGCGCACTTGCAGCACCTGGCAGGGCCCCGCTTCGATGACCGTGACCGGAACGGCGGTGCCGTCTTCGGCAAACACGCGCGTCATGCCGAGCTTGCGGCCGATGATTCCCGTGGCCATGACTATTCGACCTTGATCTCGACGTCCACGCCAGCCGGAAGGTCGAGCTTCGTCAGCGCGTCCATCGTCTGGGGACGGGAGTCATGAATGTCGAGCAGGCGCTTGTGCGTCCGCAGCTCGAACTGTTCGCGGCTCTTCTTGTCGACGTGCGGCGAGCGTAGCACCGTCCACCGCTCCATTTTCACCGGAAGCGGGATCGGCCCTGACACCTGCGCACCGGTTTTCTCCGCGGTGCGCACGATATCCGCCGCGGCCTGGTCCAGCACCACGTGGTCGAACGCCTTGAGTCGGATCCGGATCTTGCCAGCCATCGAAAAACCTCTCTCTGTTGTATGGGCCAAGCGTACGCTGTGCCCTTACGGGTCGGGCTTACTTCAGGATCTTCGTCACCACGCCGGCGCCCACCGTCCGGCCGCCTTCGCGAATGGCGAACCGCAGCCCGTCGTCCATCGCCACCGGGATGATCAGCTCGATCGTCATCTGGATGTTGTCCCCCGGCATCACCATCTCCACCCCCGCCGGCAGCTCCACGCTCCCCGTCACATCCGTCGTGCGGAAGTAGAACTGCGGCCGGTACCCCTTGAAGAACGGCGTGTGCCGCCCCCCCTCTTCCTTCCGCAGCACATACACCTCGGCCTCGAACGTCGTGTGCGGCGTCACGCTCCCCGGCTTCGCCAGCACCATCCCGCGCTCGATCGACTCCTTCTCGATCCCCCGCAGCAACAGCCCCACGTTGTCCCCCGCCACGCCCTCGTCCAGCAGCTTGCGGAACATTTCCACGCCCGTCACCACCGCCTTCTTCTCGGCGTTGAACCCCACCAGCTGGATCTCCTCGCCCACCTTCACCCGGCCCCGCTCGATCCGCCCCGTCGCCACCGTCCCCCGCCCCGTGATCGAGAACACATCTTCCACCGGCATCAGGAACGGCTTGTCGGTCTCGCGGATCGGCTGCGGCACATAGGTATCCAGCGCATCGAACAGCTCCTGGATCTTCGCCACCCACACCGGGTCGCCCTCGATCGCCTTCATCGCCGAGCCCCGGATCACCGGCGCGTCGTCGCCTTCGAACTGGTACTGGCTCAACAGCTCCCGCACTTCCAGCTCCACCAGGTCCAGCAACTCGGCGTCGTCCACCAGGTCGCACTTGTTCAGGAACACCAGCACCTTCGGCACGTTCACCTGGCGCGCCAGCAGGATGTGCTCGCGGGTCTGCGGCATCGGCCCATCGACCGCGCTCACCACCAGGATCGCCCCGTCCATCTGCGCCGCCCCGGTGATCATGTTCTTCACATAGTCGGCGTGCCCCGGGCAGTCCACGTGCGCGTAGTGCCGATTCGCCGTCTCGTACTCGACGTGGCTCGTCGCGATCGTCAGGATCTTGGTCGCGTCCCGACGCCCCTGCGACGCCGACGCCTTGGCCACCTCATCGTACGGGATGTACTTCGTCCCGTAGCCCTTGTCGGCCGCGACCTTCGTCAACGCCGCCGTCGTCGTCGTCTTGCCGTGGTCCACGTGCCCGATCGTGCCCACGTTCACGTGCGGCTTCGTCCGATCAAATTTCGCCTT
>JANMSC010000184.1:0-8972 GCA_031388885.1 Gemmatimonadales bacterium
ACCCGGTGCTGACCGATATTGCGGCCACCTTTGCCCCGGGCTCATTCTGGTACAGCCTGACCTTCGGCGTCATGGTGGTGCTGTTCAGCTACTTCTACACTTCCATCATTTTCAATTCGGTGGATCTGTCCGAAAACCTGAAGAAGCAGGGCGGCTTCATTCCGGGCGTGAAGCCCGGCGCCGCCACCGCGGACTACATCGACTCCGTGCTCTCGCGGATCACTCTGCCGGGCTCGCTCTTCCTCGCCGCCATAGCCATCATCCCCATCGTGGTGGCCCAGAAGGTCGGCTTCGAGGCGGTGTTCGGCGGAACCTCGATCCTGATCGTGGTCGGCGTGCTCCTCGACACCATCGCCCAGGTGGAACAGCACCGCACCCTCCGGAAGTACGATGGGTTCATGAAGTCGGGACGCGTGAAGTTCCGCGGGCGGCAGAGCAGGTTCGGGATGTGACGACCGCTTGCGCGTGATCTCACGATCCTCGCAGTTCGGCGGTCGTCATCCTGAGCGCAGCGAAGGATCAGTCTGACTGTCGACTGTCGACCAGTTGGCAAGACGTACCTGATCGCACGGAGTATCGTTCCGCATGGACATCCTCCTCATGGGCCCCCCCGGTGCGGGCAAGGGCACCCAGGGTGCAATTCTGGCCACGGCGCTCGGGCTGCCCAAGTTTGCCACCGGCGACCTCCTCCGCGACGCGGTGAAGCACGGCACGTCGCTCGGGCGCAAGGCCAAGGCGGTGATGGAGGCTGGGCACCTCGTGAGCGACGACTTGATCCTCGGCGTGATCGGTCAGGAACTCAGCGCGCCGGCGGCTGCCGGTGGTGTGATCTTTGACGGCGTAGTGCGCACGATTCCGCAGGCAGAGGGGATGGCGGCGTTGCTTGCCGAACGTGATCGCCAGATCGACTGTGTGCTCTTGTTCGAAGTGACCGACGAGGAACTGCTCGGGCGGCTCGACAAGCGGCGTGCGGCCGAAGGGCGGGCCGATGACGACCCCGACGCGGTCGCGACCCGCCTGCGCGCGTATCGTGAACAGACGGCCCCGGTGGTGGAGTGGTACAAACGGCACGGTGGCGTGAGCCCGATCCGTGCGGTTGGGTCGGTTGATGATGTGGCAGCTCGCGTGCGGGACGCCCTGGGGATCACGTGATCACGCTCAAGTCAGCTCGCGAGATCGATGCGATGGCACGCGCCGGCCGGATCGTGCACGACACCCTGGCGCTGATGCACGACGTCGTCCGACCGGGGCTCACCACCGAGGATCTCGACGCCGAGGCCGAGCGCTTCATCCGCTCGCACGCTGGTGCGACGCCGTCGTTCAAGGGACTCTATGGGTTTCCCAAGACCCTCTGCACGTCGATTGACCAGGAAATCGTGCACGGAATCCCGTCAGCAACCCGGGTGCTCGAGAAAGGTTCTGTCGTGTCGGTCGACGTGGGTGTATGCATCGATGGTCTGCATGCCGACTCGGCCACCACGATTCCGGTTGGCGCGATCGGTGACGACGTGCAACGGCTCCTCACCGTGACACAGGAGTCGCTGGTGGCCGGGATCGCGGCGGCAGTCGTCGGAAATCATGTCGGCGACATCGGGCACGCGGTGCAGCAGGTCGCCGAGGCTGCAGGGTACGGTGTCGTGCGTGAGCTGGTGGGGCACGGTATTGGAACGCGCTTCCACGAGGAACCACAGGTGCCGAACTTTGGCGTGCCGAAGCGCGGACCGGCGTTGCGCGCGGGGATGACACTCGCGATCGAACCGATGATCACCATGGGCAGCCCGGTCACCCGGACGCTCAGGGACAAGTGGACCGTCATCACCGTCGACGGCTCGCTCGCCGCGCACTTCGAGCATACGGTCCATATCACGGCCGATGGGCCGCGGATTCTCACCCAATGACGAAGGTGTTGCTCACGGGCGATCGGCCGACCGGGCGTCTCCATCTCGGGCACTACATCGGCACCCTGAAGAATCGGGTGGCGCTCCAGCACGAGTACCGTACGTACCTGATCGTTGCCGATCTGCACATGCTCACCACGAAAAACAGTCGTGACGACGTGTTGGCCAGCGGCCAGAACATTCACGACATGGTGCTCGATTCCATTGCGGCCGGGATCGACCCCGCGGTCGCAACGTTCTATCTCCAGTCAGGCATTCCCGAAGTCTGCGAGATGAACACGCTGTTCCAGAACCTCGTGTCGGTCCCGCGCCTCGAACGGCTGCCGAGCCTCAAGGACATGGCCCGTGACTCGCACAAGGACGAGATGCCCTACGGCCTGCTCGGCTATCCGGTGTTGCAGGCCGCGGACATTCTGTGCGTCAGGGGAAACGTCGTACCGGTGGGCAAGGACAACGTCGCCCATGTCGAGGTTACCCGCGAGATTGCTCGGCGTTTCAACCATCTCTACGGCGAGTTTTTCGCCGAACCGGAAGTGTTGGTGGGGGAGGTGCCTACCCTCGTGGGCCTCGACGGCAGTGCCAAGATGAGCAAGAGCCTCGACAACGCGATCTACTTGAGTGACGACGAAGCGACCGTACAGAAGAAGGTCCGGTCGATGTACACTGACCCGGCGCGTACCCGGTCCGACGTTCCTGGCCGCGTCGACGGCAATCCGGTGTTCATCTATCATGACGCCTTCAATCCGGATCGTGTTGAGGTGGCCGACCTCAAGGGGCGGTACGCGGCGGGTCGGGTGGGCGATGTCGAAGTGAAGACCAAGCTTGCCGCTGCGATCAACGGCCTCTTGGCACCGATGCGGGTGCGTCGGGCCGAATACGCCTCGCAACCCGGGCTGGTCGAGGAGATCATTCTCCGTGGCACGGCGACGGTGCGGACGATCGTGCAGGAGACAGTGGCCGGGATGCGGCAGCACATGGGATTTACCGAGGTACACGAGGCGATGGTGCGAAACGCCAAGGCCAGGATTGCGCTCCTCGATGGTCCATAATCGCCAACAGGTGCGACACAGGTGCCGCTCCTTACAACAGGACGTCCAATGACCACCACGTCGCCCATGCTCACCCGAGTGCTGAAGGCTGCCGTCCTGCGTGGCGCCTCGGACGTACACGCCAAGGCCGGTGACGTGTTTCGCGCCCGGGTGGAGGGTGAACTGGTCGCGCTCACCAAGCAGCGACTGACGCCGCAACAGACCCGGGCGTTGGCCGCAACGTTTGCCGGCATGGAGCTCGACGATCCGAGGCTTGATACACTGTGTGACTTCGACTGTTCGTGGGGCGTGCCGGGCGTGGGGCGCTTCCGGGTCAACGTGTTGCGCCAGCGTTCGTCCTTCATGGTCGTGTTGCGCGTCATCCCGTTTTCGGTCCCGACGCCCGAGAGCCTCGGCCTGCCCGACGTGATCATGCGCTTCGCCGAGGCGCCCGATGGGCTGGTGTTGGTCGCGGGACCAACCGGGTCGGGGAAGACTTCGACCGTCGCGGCGATGGTGCACCACATCAATCGCTCACAGCAACGCCACGTGGTCACGCTGGAAGATCCGATCGAGTACCTGCATCGCGACCTGTCGAGTGCGATTACCCAGCGCGAAATCGGGACCGACACCGACGACCTCGCGCGCGGACTGCAGGCAGCCATGCGTCAGGATCCCGATGTCATCGTTGTGGGTGACCTGCATGAGCCGATTGCGGTCGATCGCGCCCTCCGTGCCGCCGAGTCGGGCACATTGGTGCTCGCCACGATCAACGCCCCCGACGTCGCGTCGGCGCTAATGCAGCTGACGGCGTCGATGGGGCCCGATGAGCGCGACGTGGGACGGCTGCGCCTGGCAACCGCGTTGCGAGCGGTGGTGGCCCAGCGGCTGGTGCCCAGGCCGTCCGGCGAAGGCCGGATGGCCATCGTCGAGTGGGTCGAGACCATCCCGGCACTGCGCGAAGCACTGTCGGGCGGCGCCGAGGCGCCGGCGTATCGCAAGGCGGTGGACAAGGCGGCGAAGGAAGGGCGCGGCGAGACGTTCGCGCGAGCCATGGCTGAGGCTGGCGTTCCGGCGAGTTGACCACGGCCCCCTTCCCTCTGTTCCCGCGGTGGCCGCGGCGCTAGGTTTGTTCGGAGTCTGGCCGCGGCCCCGTGAGGGGCCGTTTTCGTTTGCCCGGGAGTGTCGAGCCGCATGTTCGATCGGAAGCACAACTGCGTCGTTGTGGTGGGAGCCCAGTGGGGAGATGAAGGCAAGGGAAAGCTCGTCGACGTACTCGCCGAGCAGGCCGACTGTGTGGTACGGTACCAGGGCGGGGCCAATGCTGGTCACACCGTGGTGGTCGGCGATCGCCAGTTCGTGCTGCACCAGATTCCGTCCGGCATCCTGCACGGCCGCGCGCTGTGCATTGTCGGCAACGGCGTGGTGCTCGATCCGGACACGTTTTTCGGCGAACTCGACGAACTCGCGGCGCAGGGGATCGATATCAGTGGACGGCTGCGCGTCTCGGATCGTGCGCACGTCGTGATGCCGTATCACAAGCTGCTCGACGCCGCGAGCGAGACGACCCAGCAGATCGGCACCACTGGGCGCGGGATCGGTCCGACCTACGAGGACAAGATCGGCCGCCGCGGCGTGCGGGTCGCCGACCTGATCCGCGCCGATGGCGCGCGTGAGCTGCTTGCCGAACGGACCGACCGCGCCAATGCGTTACTCGCGATGATGGGGTCGTCGTCACGCGCCGACCTGCAGGAGCACGTCGACCTCGTCGAACGGGTCGCGGTTCGGTTGCGCCCGATCGCCGGTGACACCGGTCTCCTGGTGCATCGTGCGCTGCGCGACGGTCAGCGGGTCTTGCTCGAGGGGGCGCAAGGCGCGTTGCTCGATGTCGATCATGGGACCTATCCGTTCGTAACGTCGTCCAATACGACCGCCGGTGGCGCCGCGATCGGTGCGGGGATCGGACCGACCGACATCGACGGTGTGCTGGGGGTGGTGAAGGCGTACACCACCCGGGTCGGCAATGGCCCGCTACCGACCGAGGCCGAGGGTGACCTCGAACAGCGGTTGCGTGACCTCGGTGGTGAGTTCGGCGCAACGACCGGCCGACCACGCCGCTGCGGCTGGTTCGACGCCACGGTGGTGCGCTACTCCGTGCGCGTCAATGGACTCACCGGGCTCGCCGTCACCAAGCTCGACGTGCTCGACACCTTTGCCGAGATTCCGGTCGGCGTGCGCTATCGACTTGATGGGGCGGAATGTGACGAGGTCCCGTCAGATGTCGCCATGCTCGACCGCGTCGAACCGGTCTACGAAACGCTCCCCGGCTGGCAACGCTCCACGGCTGACGCCCGCCGTCTCGCAGACCTCCCCCCCCAGGCGCGGGCCTATCTCGACCGGCTTCAGGACTTGGCTGGGGCGCCGATCCGGTATGTGAGCGTGGGGACGAGACGAGATCAGATTATCGAATGTTGACCGCAGGCTAGCCAGCGCGCTGCCGCTGTTCCGACTCGCGGCAACGCATCCTGTGGTCCGGTCGGCTGGCCGCCGTGGCATGTTGGCGCCACGGGTGCCCCCAAGGCCTCCCCTCTCTCAAAATGCCCGGTCTCGCCGCCGACACTCTTCACTAGCCCCGGGCACCCTGATCGGGGCAATCCAGTGCGTGGTGGGCCCCTCGCGGCGTGTGACGCTGGCCGGGTCTCGCGGGCACGCCGCTTGCGAGACAGGGCTAAGAGCATCGCCGTTGCAGTGGGCCGGCGCGTCCGGTCGTTCCCGATCCAAGGACCGCAGGAATGGATACGCCGCCGCAGGCAGCCTGTCGTATGCGTACACGTCGTGCGACCCAGGGCTTCACGTTGATGGAGCTGCTGATTGTGGTCGTGATGATCGGGATTCTCGCCGCCGTCGCGCTACCGAAGATCAACGTCCTCACCCGCAAGGAAAAGGCGACACGCGCGATGCAACTGGTGCAGGGCGACATCGAACGCGCGTTCTCGATAGCGGCAAGGTTGCGCAAGCCGGTGCAGCTGGTGTTCACCACCGCAGGGCGATTTTACCGGGTCATGGATGAAACCGGCGGGACGGTGCGGCTCACGCGTCGGCTCGACCGGACGAGTGAGGTCGGAGTCGACCTGCTCGAGGCCCACCCGAACACAATTACCATCAGGCCCAACGGTGTGTCGTCCGACACGATGAACGTGTTGATCATGTCGTTGGGAACCACGCGGGAGCTGAGCATGACGCGCGTTGGCCTGACCAGGAGGATTCAGTGAACGGTCGTCGAGGGTTCACACTTCTTGAGACGTTGATCGCGATCTCGATGTTCGCGATTATTGCGGCAGGCATCTCACCGGCGGTGGTGCGCCGCGCACGCGCCGACCGCACCGCCACAGCTGCCACCTATCGCTGGGCGCTGGCGGCGGAGGTGGTCAATCGTGTCAACGCGACGCCCGCTGCCGCCCTGTCGGACGGCACGGTCTGCGACACCGCACGAGCCATCCCGATTCGCTTCACGCGCTGCACGACGACGACGAATGTGACTACGCGCCTGCAGCGTGTCGTCGTTGTCGTGCTTCCGCTCGATCAGTTGTGGATCGGTGGAGATACCTTGACGATCGAACGTGCGAACAACGTCGGCGCCCTCGACCTCACGGGTGGGCCATGACGTCGCGTCGCGGTGTGTCGCTCGTCGAGCTGCTGATCACGATCACGATCGTCGCTTTCATTTCGGCCGCGATGACTCGGATGCTGACGGCGAACTCGCGTGCCACTGGCCGCGAGGACGCCGTACGCGAGGCGCGATCGGTGTCCCGTTCGGCGCTGAACCTGCTCGAAACCGAGCTCCGGTCGGCCGAGCCGGCTGGTGTCATTGCGCCAACCAACGACTCGACCCTCACGGTGCGCGAACCGTATGCGTTCGGCCTGGTGTGCGCGATCAGTGGCGGGACCACGATCGCGTTGCTGCCCAGCGGTGAGTTGCCGAGCACCCTGGTTGTCGATGGGCGGGCCGGCTGGGCGTGGCGCAACGCAACCGGTGGATACGTGTATGAACCCACCACGCTGCTCGGCACCGGGAGCGCCTCGAGTTGTTCCGCGGCGAACATCGTCCCGCTGACGGCCGTTGGGGGGCGAATTGTGACGACGGCTGCGCCGGGCGCTGGCACCCCCGCGCTGGGGGCCATCGCGTTTCTCTACCGCGAGATCACCTACTCGCTCCGTGCATCGACGACGGCTCCCGGCAAGCGGGCGCTCTTCCGCGCCATCCCGGGGGAGGCACCTGAAGAGCTCGCAGCGCCCTTCGGCGAAACGGCGCGGTTCCGCTGGCACATCCTGAGCGATCCCGTCGCCCGGGACACCGTGCCGACCGACTTTGAGGATCTGCGGGGCGTACAGTTCGTGCTGCCGGGCGAGAGCCGACGAATCGTGCAGATGACTGGCCAGGTGGCAAGGACCCCGTTCACGACATCAATTTTCTTCCAGAACCGCCCGAACTGACGAGGCGCCAGATGACCCGCGATACAACAGTTCCAACGTGTCGAGACCGGCGCGGATTCGCATTGCCGATCGTGCTGCTTGTCACGCTGATGATTACGACCACGCTTGCCGCTGGCTTCGTGCTGACTGCTGCCGAGCATGCGGTCGGCACCGACCACGATGCGCAGCTCCAGGCTTACACCGTCACGCAGATTGGCCTCGAACGTTACCTTACCGACGTCACTGCGCTGCCGACGACGTTCCCGAACGTGCGCACCACTGCCGTTCCAGGAGGGATCGTCACGGTGACGCTACGCCGAATGAGGGCCGCATCGGCGACGGACTCGGCAATCTATGTCCTGACGTCGGTCGGCCGCGCCACCGCGAACAGTCTGCGGCGCTCGTCGCTCACGCCGGTCGCCGAGCGCACCGTGAGCCAATTCGCAAGCTGGCAATCCGGAACGATCGACGCCGACGCGGCGTTCACCTCGCTCTCTGGGGCCAACATCAAGAACGGGTCGTCTGGAACGGTCAGCGGCAACGACGCCTGCCCGGGCAGCTCGGTGCCATCGATTCCGGGACTCGCGCTACCCGACGCGTCGCTCGACATGAACGGCAACGGCACGAACTTCATCGACGGCAACCCCGACAACGTTCCGGTCTACATCGGCACGCCAGGGCCCACTGGCACCGCCAAGGACTCGGTTGACATCGACTGGGCCGGGATCCTCGCCGGATCAATCGCCCCCGATTACACCCTGAACCGCTACCTCGGCAGGAACGTGGGCGGCAGGTTCGCCGATATCAATTTCACCAATTGGCCGGTTGTGTTGGTGAAGGGTGACATTACCAACGCCGACAACACGAGCAAGGGCGATGGGTATGGTGTGTTGCTCGTGACCGGTGACGCCGACCTGACCAACATCACCTGGCATGGGATCGTCCTGATTGGTGGTGCGGTGACGCTCTCGGGTAGTGCGACCAACGTGTACGGCGCAATGATCACGGGGCTGAACGTGAAGCTGGGCCAGACGGTGGGTCCAAGCGTCGTCGGCAATGGCGCAGTCAACGTGCGTTACCAGAGCTGCGACATTGCCAACGCCCTCCTCAAGTTCGGTGGGTGGCGCCGCTATGCGAACTCGTGGTCGGACAACTGGCCGAGCTACGCGATGCCGTGATGCGTGATGAGAGTCGACAGTCGACGGGGAACTGGGAGGTAGGAAACGGGTAACAGCCACCCTGTGACAGAGGCCGGCATCGAACTAGATGTCGGCCTCTTGATTGGTTGCGATCCCTCGCTGTGCTCGGGGCAAGCCTGTCGACTGTCGACTGTCGACCAGTTTCTCAGACCTGCCGACTACAGACTGTCCCCCAGCGCCCTCTACTGTGCCCTCAACCGCTCAAAGTATGTCGCGATCGTCATCTGGTTCAGCCATACCGGGTCGAGTTCGTAGTAGCGGCTCTCGGTGAACCGCCCGGTGGTGGGGAAGTACGGTGGCGGATTCACCGCACCACACGAATCATACGTGTGCGCCTCGGCGTAACCATAGGCGTTGGTCGAGCCGGCCGGCGA
>JANMSC010000187.1:0-6601 GCA_031388885.1 Gemmatimonadales bacterium
CAGGACGTGCTCGCCCGCAATCCGGATGGCGTATTTCTCTCCAACGGCCCTGGCGACCCGGCGGCCGTGACCTACGCGCCCGACACGATCAGGACCCTCGCCGCGGCCGGAATACCGACGTTCGGGATCTGCCTCGGGCACCAGCTGGTGGGGCTCGCGTTTGGTGCCGCGACCACCAAAATGGCCTACGGGCACCGGGGCGGTAATCACCCCGTGAAGGAGCTTGCGAGCGGGAGAGTCCTGATTACCACGCAGAACCATGGTTTCGCGGTCCAGGGGGGCTTGGCGGGCGTCCCGGGGGCCCCCGACCTCGAGGTGACCCACGTCAACCTCAACGATGGGACCGTCGAAGGATTGCGGCATCGAACCCTTCCGGTATTCACGGTGCAGTACCACCCCGAAGCCGCTCCCGGGCCCCACGACGCCTTCCCGCACTTCGGCCAGTTCCTCGACGCGATTCGGTCACGACCGGGCGAAAAAGCCGCAACCTCTTGACAGGCAACGCTTAAGCGTCGTACATATCGGCCGAACAGGAGGTCCGTAGCCCGCCTCCAAGGTGTCTCCCCGAGGGACCGATGACCAAGGCCGATCTCGTCGAACAGGTGACTGCCGCCATCGCCCGAACGTCTGGGCCGATGATTTCGAAGAAGGACTGCGCCCGCGTGGTGGACGCATTCCTCGATGCGGTCAAGCAGGCACTCCGCGAACAGCACAACATCGAGGTTCGGGGTTTCGGCACATTCAAGATCCGCCGTCGCAAGACCCGCATGGCGCGCAACCCACGCACCGGCGATCCGGTCGAGGTGGCAGCGCGTCCAGTCCCGGTGTTCAAGCCCAGCAAGGAGTTGCGTGCGCTGGTCGCGAACGAGGAGTACGATCCAGCCGACGAAAATGACGACGACGCGGATGACGAGTGACTCACCACCGGGTGCTCCTCTTCGCGAGGTACGCCGAATTGCTTGGTGCGGGAGAGGTTGCGGTCGAGCTCTCGCACGATGCGACCGCCGCCGATTGCATCGCCGCCCTTCGGACCCTTCCGGGGGGCGATCTGCTTCCCAGCCATCCGGTCCTCGTGCGCAATCACGCGATCGTCACCGGTGCGGTGGTGTTGGACCCGAGCGACGAACTCGCGCTGTTGCCGCCGCTCGCCGGCGGGTGAGTTGTGGCGTTCCTGACGTCTGACCTGATTGACGCGGCAGCGCTCGCGCGCGATGTCGGCGCGTCCCACCATGGCGCGATCACCACGTTCGTCGGATCGGTTCGCGACACCCACAACGGGCGCGCCGTCGTGCGCCTGACCTACACGGCCTACCATGCGATGGCGGAGCTGGAGTGCGCCGCGATCGTGCGAGAAGCCGAATCGCGGTGGCCGGTGCGGGCGGCGCTCCAGCATCGCGTCGGCGACCTGCAGATTGGTGATGCTGCGGTTGCGATCGCGATCGGCGCCGGGCACCGCGACGAAGGGTTTGCTGCGTGCCGCTGGGTGATCGAGGCGGTCAAGCGCCGCGTCCCGATCTGGAAGCAGGAGTTCTACGCCGATGGAACGGATGCATGGGTCGATCCGGTAACCCTGTGATACTCGACACCCTCAATCGTCCGCTGCAATCGCTCCGGATCTCGGTCACTGATCGCTGCAACCTGCGGTGTCGCTACTGCATGCCCGAAGCCGACTACGTCTGGCTGCCGCGCGAATCGCTCCTGACATTCGAGGAGATTGCGCGGCTCGCCAGCGTATTCGCTGGCGCGGGCGTGCGCAAGCTGCGGCTCACCGGCGGCGAACCGTTGTTGCGCCGCGACCTCGACGAACTCGTCGTGATGCTGCATGATGTGCCTGGGATCGAGGAAATCGCCCTCACCACCAATGGGCTCTTGCTGGCGAAGCACGCAGCGGCGCTGCGTGCTGCCGGCCTCGACCGCGTCACGGTGAGTCTCGACACGTTGCGCCCGGAGCGGATGGCCGCGTTTGCGCGCAGCGCACACCACGCCGATGCCATCGCGGGGATTGACGCTGCACTCGCGGCTGGTTTCCAGGGTGTCAAACTCAACGCAGTCGTGGTGCGCGACTACAACGACGATGAGCTGCCCGATCTCGTGCGGTTTGCCGACCAGCGCGGGGTCGAGATGCGCTTCATCGAATACATGGACGTGGGTGGTGCGACCCGGTGGGACACCGACCTCGTCGTGTCGCGCGCTGAGATCCTGGCACGACTCACCGACGCATTCGGCACACTGACGGCGCTTGGGCGTACCGGTGATCCGCACGCGCCAGCCGGGCGTTGGCGACTGCCGTCGGGTGCAACCGTTGGCGTCATCGCATCCACCACGGCGCCGTTCTGCCGGGATTGCGATCGGGCGCGCATCACCGCCGACGGTACGCTGTTCCGATGCCTCTATGCCGCCGACGGATTCGACCTGCGGGAGCCGCTTCGGCGCGGCGTGTCGCATGACGACTTGCTCGAACTGGTGCAGCGCCTCTGGATGACCCGTGACGACCGGGGCGCCGAACTGCGCACTGAGACAGGTGACCGCGACGTGCTCGTAGCGCTCGCGGACCTTCGCGCCGACCCGCGCCGCGAGATGCACGTTCGTGGTGGCTGAGGGGTCCGGCGAAACAACCCAGGCGGGCACGGCGTACATCCCGTGCCCCTCACCTCGACCGGACTCGCGATGACGCTTCGACATCTCGGCGTAACCATCCTGACCTTGGCCGGCGCGTCCCCAGCGCTCGCCCAAGGTCCGCTCCCGCTCAAGTATGCTGGCCCGGCCACTGCGCCCGCGATCACCGCAGGTGACCTGATGACCCGGGTCTACATCTTTGCCGATGACTCGATGATGGGTCGGCAGGTCGGTACCCCCTACAACCTGATAGGCACCGCGTACATCGAGCGGGAGGTCCGCCGACTCGGGCTCAAGCCGGGTGGCGACGCCGGCGGGTTCTTCCAGGACATCGGCATCGTGGCGCGATCGCTGGACTCGGCGTCCACCATCACCGTCGATGGACAGGTGTTCCGCGCGGGCGTCGATTTCGTTGCACGGAGTCAGGGTGTGCCGAACCAGCTCACCAATGCATCGGTGATGTACGGTGGGACGCAGTTCGACACGACGAGCATCCTGACCAGGGAGCAGACGCAGGGCAAGCTCGTCCTGCTGCATCCGTTTGCCCCGCCGCCGGGGTTCAACCCACAGCAGTTCGTCCAGAGCAACGGATACCAGGCGTATGTTGCGGCAATGGATGGGGTGACGAGTGCGATCATGCGCGGCGCAACGCTTTCGCCGTCGAGCGTGCGCGGCGCGTTCAACCCGCGGACCGAGTTGCCATCGACGGTCGGGACCGCGCCAATCGTTGATGTCACGTCCCCCATGGCTGAGGCGCTGCTGGGGGTTGCGCCTGCGACGGCCACGAAGGGAACGGCTGGCAGGACCGTGTCGACCGCTATTCGATTTGTGGCGACGCCAAGGCCGGGCCGCAATGTCATTGCCATCGTGCCGGGCTCTGATCCCAGGCTGCGCGGGCAGTACGTCGTGGTTGGCGCGCACAACGATCACGTCGGCTTCAACCGTCGCCCGATCGACGCCGATTCGGCGAAAGCGTTCAACCGCTATTTCCGGCCGCAAGGTGCGGATACGCGCAACTCGCTCGAGTTGATGAAAGATTCGGCGAGCTGGGTCAAGGTCAACGCGATGATCGACAGCATGCGCACGCTCCGACCGGCGCGGCCCGACTCGATCTACAACGGCGCCGATGACGATGGCTCGGGAAGCATGGCGTTGCTCGAGATCGCCGAGGCCTACGCATTGGGAAGCATCAAGCCGAAGCGATCCATCGTCCTGATCTGGCACACCGGCGAAGAGAGCGGGATGTGGGGGTCGAGCTTCTTTGCCCGCCATACCACGGTGCCGCGCGATTCGATCGTGGCGCAACTCAACATCGACATGATCGGTCGTGGTGGTCCAGAAGACGTTACCGGCCAGGAGAAGGACGGTCGGGAAGTACACGGCGACACCAAGTACGTTCAGCTGGTCGGCTCGCGGCGCCTGTCCAGGGAGCTCGGCGACCTCATGGAGACGGTCAACGCGGGCAAGGACTACGGGTTCCGGTTGGATTACGCGCTTGACGCCAACGGACACCCACAGAACATCTACTGTCGCAGCGACCACGCGAGTTATGCCGCGTTCGGTATTCCGGTGGTCTTCTTCACCACGGGTGGCCACGCCGATTACCATCAGGTGAGCGACGAACCGCAATACATCCGCTACGATCACATGGCGAATCTCACCCGGATGATCTTCGACGCATCGGCCCGTGTGGCCGGACTGCCCCATCGTGTGAAGGTGGACACGGCGGGTCCGTTCGACCCGACGGCGTCCTGCCGGCAGTAGGCGCAGCCGAAATCTCATCGTACCACGTGCGCTCCACCGTGCCGGGCAGTTGCCCAGACGCGGTGGAGCGCGTATGACTTCGCATCCCCGTTACTCATTCCCACGGATGCCATGGCCCTCCACGTCACGTTACTCGAGGCTCGCAACGCAGCGGTGACCGGTGCGGTCGCCCGCCGGTGCGCGGCGGCCGATGCGTCGCTTCACCATGTGGGTCCGCTCGGCTTCGCGACCGACGACATGGCGTTTCGTGCTGCCGGCCCGGCCGATTGGGATGCCCTCGACTGGTGGCTTCATCCCGGGTGGCGTGATTTCCGTGACGCGATGAGCCGTGAGCGATGCCTCTACTTCGCGGCAGAGGGCACCCGCGACCCGGCAGGCGCGCCATACCGGCCGAACTCCGTGCTGGTGTTCGGTGATGAGCACGGCGCCGTTCCGGAACGCATTCGGGAGAAATATCCGGAGCGCGTGTATGGCCTGCCCGCCATGGGGCGACGCAAGTCGATGCCGTTGTCTGATCATGTTGCGGCCGTGCTCGCGCTCGCCGGTCCGCGGATCACTGATGCGCCGCTACCGCGCCCCAAACATCGCCGCCGTCGCTAGTGGTTTGGGGGGCTCCCCCGCCAGTGTAACTTGTTGACCGGGATCACGGTGTGCGGGGCGCCGCGCCACGGCGCCGACCCTGTTGCGCGGGCTCGATAGACGCATGTTCGAGAAGATTACGGTGGTAGGCGCGGGTAACGTCGGAGCCACGGCGGCCCAGCGGATCGCGGAGAAGCACCTCGCACGCACGGTCGTGATGATCGACGTCGCCGAGGGGGTTCCCCAGGGGAAGGCACTCGACCAGTGGCAGGCCGGCCCGGTTGAGGGCTTTGACGCGCGGGTCATCGGTGCCAACGACTATGCGCTGTCGGCGGGGTCGGAACTGTTCGTGGTCACGGCAGGGATTGCCCGCAAGCCCGGGATGAGTCGAGACGACCTGGTCAAGACCAACGCCGGCATTGTGAAGTCGGTCGGCGAGCAGATCAAGCAGGTCGCGCCACACGCCATTGTGATCGTCGTGTCGAACCCGCTCGACGCGATGTGCTATGTCATGCGTCAGGCCACCGGCTTTCCGAGGGAGCGGGTCCTTGGCATGGCCGGCGTACTCGACACGGCGCGCTACCGGATGTTTCTGTCGGAGGCGATGGGCATCTCGATGGAGGACATTCAGGCGATGGTGCTCGGCGGCCACGGCGACACCATGGTGCCACTGATCTCGTACACCACCGTTTCGGGCATCCCGGTGACGCAAATCCTGGAGCGGGCGCAGCTCGACGCGATTGTTGATCGCGCGCGCAACGGTGGCGCCGAGATTGTCGCCCACCTCAAGACCGGTTCGGCCTACTACGCGCCGAGCGCTGCGGCAGTCCAGATGGTCGAGGCGATCGTGCTCGACAAGAAGCGTGTCCTGCCGTGTTCGGCATGGCTTCAGGGAGAGTATGGCCTCAACGACGTGTACTGCGGCGTGCCTTGCGTCCTGGGTCGTGGCGGCCTTGAGCGGATCATCGCCATCACCCTGACCGACGACGAGCGTGCCGCGCTGCACAAGTCGGCTGAGGCGGTGCGGTCGATCCAGGCGATCGTCTGAGGTTGGCGTGATGGCTATCGCCGCACTGTGGCGCACCACGATCGGCAAGAAGGTCGCGATGGCGGTCACCGGCGTCATCCTGGTCGGCTTCCTGCTGTCGCACATGATCTCGAATGTGCTGGTGCTGGTTGATCCCACAAAACTCGACGCGTACGGTCGCTGGCTCAGGTCGTTCGGACCGCTGCTCTGGGTGGCGCGGCTCGGTCTCCTCGCCACGCTGATCGTGCACGTCCTGGCCGCGTGGCAGCTGACGCGGGCCGCTCGTGCCGCCCGCCCCGCCGCGTACGCCAAGCACGACAAGCAGGTGAGCACATACGCGTCGCGCACCATGCGCTGGGGCGGCGTGCTCATCGCGGTGTTCCTTGGGTATCACCTGCTGCACTACACCACCGGCACGCTGCACCCCGATTTCATCGATGGCGCGGTCGGGCGAAACCTGGTGCGCGGCATGGAGGAGACGCCGGTCGCGCTGTTCTACCTGGTCAGCATGATCGCGATTGGTGCGCACTTCTGGCATGGCATCTGGTCGGTCTTCCAGACACTCGGTGCCAATCACCCGACCTGGAACCGACTGCGCCGCGTGATCGCCATCGC
>JANMSC010000200.1:0-1718 GCA_031388885.1 Gemmatimonadales bacterium
TGATGCGCCGCGTGCGATTCGACCGCAGCCGGGCTTTCTGTCGCTTTCGCCGGCGGTTGATCGGCTGGACCAGGATCGCACCCTGTGAGGATCACGAAAGCGACGGCAAGACTGACGCTGGGCACTGATGGCATTGATGAAGTGCGCGGATTATACGATCAAGCTCGGAACTCGGCAGGGCACAATGTGCGACGTATTGCGCGACCGGCCGGTTTGTCGTGGCGTTGCGACTCGCGCGCCCTGGCATTGCTTTCGCTGGTGAGAGCGACGATGTTAATCTTGAGCACGGCACAGCGAGCGCTATTGGCCGACAAACTTTCGGATGTCGCAAACCTTGCCGCTGGCGCGTTGATTTTCGGCCAGGCGCTAAGTGAGCGCCCGTTTTCGGCGATGTTGGCGCTGGCAGGCATCGTCATCTGGTTGGTCGTCACCTGGTGTGCCATGACCTTGGCAGAAAGATCTCGCTCATGAACGACAATGAGATCGGCATCTACATCATGCTTGGGGGCATCGGGCTCTTCGCCGTCATCATTACAACACTCGACTGGTGGGCGCGGCGTCAGCAACGCCGCCAGCAAAAACACTGAATTTAGTCAGCGGCATCCCTTGGCTCTGCAATCTCCAATCGTCAGGGCCGCTTGTAGATGACGCCGTTCTTCATGACGAAGCTCACGCGCGTCATGGCGGCGATATCGGCGGCCGGGTCGCCCGCCACCGCGACGACATCGGACAGCTTTCCCGCTTCGATCGTTCCGAGCTTGTCGTCCTGCCCGAGCAGCGTCGCCGCGTCGAGCGTGGCGGAGCGGATCGCGGCCAGCGCGGGCATGCCGGCCTGCACCATGTACCCGAACTCGCGCCCGTTGTCGCCGTGCGCCGACACGCCCGAGTCGGTGCCGAACGCGATCTTCACGCCGGCCGTGTACGCCCTCGCGAACGTTTCCTGGATCAGCGGCCCGATCTCGGCGGCCTTCTTCCGGACCACCTCTGGAAAGAAACCGGGGATCCGCGACTTCTCCTCCACCCACTTGCCGGCGATGATCGTCGGCACGTAGTAGGTGCCGTGCTGCTTCATCAGCGCCATGCCTTCGTCATCAAGATACGTCCCGTGCTCGATCGACGCCACCCCGGCGCGCACCGCGCGCTTCAGTCCCTCGGCGCCGTGCGCGTGCGCCGCGACGCGGAAGCCGTAGTCCTTCGCGGTGCCGACGATCGCGCGGATCTCGTCTTCGGTGAACTGCGCGTTCTGGCCGCTCGACGCGACGCTCAGCACCCCGCCGGTCGCGGTGATCTTGATCAGATCGGCGCCGTCCTTGTACCGCTGGCGCACCGCTCGCCGCGCGTCATCGACGCTGTTGATGACGCCGTCTTCCGGCGTGGGATGACGCGCGAGGTCTTCGCGCATGCCGTTGGTCGGATCCGCATGCCCGCCCGTCGTCGCCAGGCTTCGTCCCGCCGCGTAGATGCGCGGTCCCTTGAGGTAGCCGCGGTTGCCGGCATTGCGCTGCGCGATGCTGACGTCGCCGCCGACATCTCGCACGGTCGTGAAACCCGCGAGCAGCGTCTTCTCGGCGAAGCCGATGCTGCGAAAGGCATAATCGGGCGGGTTCAGGCGGAAGCTGTCGATCTCGCTCGACTCGCTGTACTCGCCGGTCAGGTGGACGTGCATGTCGATGAGGCCGGGCATGCACGTGTGCGCGCTCAGATCGACGCTGGTATCG
>JANMSC010000202.1:0-11377 GCA_031388885.1 Gemmatimonadales bacterium
TTTGGTACCGTATTGACCTTGCCAGGTATTGCGGGTATCGTATTGACAATCGGTATGGCGGTTGATGCCAACGTTCTGATCTTTGAGCGCATTCGCGAAGAACTGGCACTCGGGAAGACACCCCGGTTGGCTGCCGACGAAGGATTTCACCGCGCCATGAACGCCATCATCGACTCGAATGTCTGTACGGTCGTGACGGCGCTGATCCTGTTCCAGTTCGGCACCGGCCCGGTCCGCGGCTTCGCCGTGACGCTCATCGTGGGCACCCTTGCCTCGATGGTCACCGCCATCTTCGTGGTCCGCACCTTCTTCCTGCTGTGGCTGTCGAAGCGCACCTCGACTGCCCCGCTGAGCATCTGACCATGCGCACACTGTTCTCGAACACCAATATCGATTTCATCGGCGTCCGCAAGTATGCCTACATCATCACCGCGCTGATCTTCGTGCCGGGCCTGGGCCTGATGCTGGGGCGGGGGCTCAACTACAGCATCGAGTTCACCGGCGGGACGCTGGTGCAGATCAGGAGCACGGTCCCGGTCGACGTCGGCGCCGTGCGCGCCGCGCTGGGGACGCAGGGAGTACACGGCGCGGAGATCACGACGTTCGGCAGCGACAACGAGTATGTGATCCGCGCCCGTACCGCCAAGGAAGGGTCGGACGCCGACAACACCAGCGTGACGTCGGCTGCGGTCGCACTGGGACTCGACCAGGCACTCGGTGTTGGCAACTACATCACGAAGCGCACCGGGGCGGTCAGTCCCAAGGTCGGTGGCGAACTTCGCATCAAGGCGCTCTACGCGATCCTGCTCGCGTTCGTCGCGGTCCTCGCCTATCTCGCCTATCGCTTCGAGTGGCGATTCGGTGCGGCGGCCATTATCGCAACAGCGCACGACATTCTGGGCACGCTGATATTCATCTCGCTCGTGCAGCTGGAAGTCAGCCTGGCGGTGGTCGGCGCCGTGTTGTCCGTGCTCGGACTCTCGCTCAACGAAACCATCATCATCTTCGATCGCGTCCGGGAGAACGAGCACCGGAAGGTGCCCGGCGATCTCGCGACGGTGCTCAACCGATCGATCAATGAGACGCTGCCGCGCACCGTGCTGACCCATGGCACGACGCTCTCGACCATGCTCACGCTGGTGATCTTCGGTGGCGAAGTCATCCGCCCGTTTGCGTTGGTCATGTTCTGGGGTGTCTTCACTGGCATCTTCTCTTCGGTGTACATCGCACCGGCCATCCTGATGGTTATCCGGAAGCGCTGGCCGCCGCGTCAGGTCGCCATCCGTGCGAGGGTGCCGAAGGCGGCTCCGGCGCGCGGCTAAGACGCGTCGCCGTGCTCATCGACACCCACTGCCACCTCGGGGACCCGGCGTTCGCTGCCGATCGCGAGGGTGCCGTCGAGCGGATGCGGGAGCGGGGCGTCGGACGGGCCGTGATCATCGAAAGCGAACTCGATCGGCTCGACGACACCCTCGACTGGGTCAAGCGGACCGACGGGCTCGTGCTCGCAGCCGGCTGCCACCCGCACGACGCGTCGCGCTGGTCGCCCGCCGTGGCCGACCGACTGCAAGCGGTCTGGCGCGATTCGGCCGTTCGCGGTGCGGGCGAGATGGGGCTCGACTACCACTACGATCATTCGCCCCGGGATGTGCAACGCCGGGTGCTCGCTGAACAGCTCTCGCTCGCCGTGACGTCGCGCCTCCCGGTCATCATCCATGCCCGCGAGGCCGACAACGACCTCGTCGCGATCCTGACTGAGCAGCCAGCGGCCGTCATCGTGCTGCACTCCTTCTCAAGCGGACTGGTGCTGCGCGATGCAGCGCTTGCGCGGGGCTGGTACTTTTCCTTCAGCGGGATGGTGACGTTTCGGTCGTGGAACCAGCGCGACACGGTGTGCGCCGTGCCGCTCGATCGTCTCCTCGTGGAGACGGACGCACCGTATCTGGCACCAGTGCCGCACCGAGGCAGGCGCAATGAGCCGGCGTTCCTGGCCGACATCGCGCGGAGTGTTGCTGAGCAGCGCGGCATCGGGCTGGACGAGCTGATCGCGGCGACGGGTGCAAACGCTGCCCGGCTCTTCTGGCCCGGTTAGTTCAACCCGCTCACGCACACCGCACTGGAGGTATCGATGGAGTTCATCGCGACAGCAGGCGCTCCCAAGGCCATCGGTCCGTACTCCCAGGCGGTCTCAGCAGGCGGCATGCTGTACACCGCAGGACAGATCGCCCTCGACCCCGCCACCATGGAGATCGTCCCGGGTGGCATCGCCGAGCAGAGCGAGCGGGTGCTTCGCAATCTCGAAGCGGTGCTGCGCGAAGCGGGCCTGGGGTTCGAGCACGTCGTCAAGACCACGGTGTTCCTGGTGGACATGGGTGAGTTTGCCGCGATGAACGAGGTGTACGCCCGGTTTTTCGGCAACCATCGCCCAGCGCGATCGACCGTGGCCGTGTCGGCGCTGCCGCGCAACGTGCGCGTCGAGATCGACCTGGTCGCGGCGCGCTGATTCACGTCACGATGCGCACCCGCACCTTCGTCACCCTCCTGCTGGTGTGCGGCGCCGCGCCATCCGTCGTGGCACAGGACCCGTCGCGGGCAGGGCCGGACACGGTGCGAAGCGTCGCAACGACCGATTCCGTGCGCCCTCGGCCGAGTCCGCTCAACTACTTCTTTCGCTCCCTCGTGATGCCGGGCTGGGGACAGGCGTCGCTCGACCGCAAGCTCACCGGCGGCCTGTTCATCGCATTCGAAGGCATCGCGCTGGCGATGGCGCTCAAGGCGCATCATGAGACAGGCTACCTCGAACGTACCGGGTCGGGGCGCCTCGAAGACAAGCGACAGGAACGCCAGGACTGGCTCTTCCTCGTCGCCGTGAATCACCTCTTCAGCGGCCTGGAAGCGTACGTCTCCGCGAGCCTGTTCGACTTTCCTGCTGATCTCCGCATGCGTGCGCTGCCCAACGGTCGCACCGGTGTCGGTGTGTCGCTTCCGATCCCGCGCTGATGACGAACGCACCGATCGGAATCTTCGATTCCGGCATCGGCGGCCTGACCGTCGCGCGCGCGATTCATGAACTGCTGCCTCGCGAATCCACGGTGTACCTCGGCGACACGGCGCGCGTGCCCTACGGACCCAAGTCGCCCGAAACGGTGCGGCGGTACAGTCGCGAGATTCTCGATTGGTTGCTCGCGCAGGGCGTCAAGGCCGTTGTGGTCGCCTGCAATACGGCGACGGCGCACGCGCTCGACGCGCTTCGCGAACACTCCCCGGTTCCGGTGCTTGGGGTGATCGAACCGGGTGCCCGGGCGGCCGCGCTCGCCAACCGCGGCGGCGCGATCGGCGTGATCGGCACAGCCGGTACGATCGGTTCGGGCGCGTATCGTCGCGCGCTCCTCAACGAGTGCCCGGATGCACGGATCATTGAGCGCGCGTGTCCACTGTTCGTGCCGCTGGTGGAGGAGGGGTGGTTCGACCATCCGGCAACGCGCGCTGTCGCCGAGGAGTATTTGTCCCCGTTACGTGCCGAAGGCGTGGACGTGATGGTGCTCGGGTGCACCCACTATCCATTGCTCCAGCCGCTGATTGCCGACGTCATGGGTCCGTTGACCACGCTGATCGACAGCGCCCACGAAACAGCCCGTGACCTCGCCGTGCTCCTTGCCACGCGCAGCATGGCTGCAACTGGTGATGCGCCGCCGGTGCACCGGTACGTGGTGACCGACGACGTCGCGCGGTTCCGCACGGTTGGCCGCGTGTTCATCGAGCAGGTACCGGAGCTGGTGGAGCATGTCGACGTGGATGGTGGCGGTGGGACCGGCCGGTAGTGCGGGGCACTTATCGGAACGTTGCCACCCGGGCGCCGTCGACATCGAGTATCCCGTAGCGATGCTCCTCCAGCCACGGTCCCGGATTGAGATACCATTGTCCGGGGCGATGCTCGATCACGGCGTCGCGGTGCGTGTGGCCCATGATCACCGCGCCGAGCGTCGGATTGACGTCGAGCGTCGCCGTGGCCCACGCCCGCTGACGCTCGGCCGCTGCGGCGGTGACTTGGGGGTGCGCGCGCCCGTAGCCGAGCGAGTGTCCCATTCGATCGGCGATCCAGAAGCCGAGGTCGGGGTGGAGCAGCCGGTAGGCACCAATCACGAACGGAGAACTGGTGAGCCGGTGCAGCACCGAGGCACTGCGGCGCTCTTCGTGGAGCCCGTCGCCATGCACGGCGAGCACGTCGCGACCGCCGATGGTGAAGCGCAGCTGATGCGGGTCGAAGCGGACGCCGGCGTCCTGGTCCCAGAACGAGTCGCCCCAGCGATCGTGATTGCCGCCGACCATGAGCACGGGCATCGTGCGCGTCAAGTGCACCAGTGACGCGGTGACCCGGAAGTTGCGCCGCGGCACCAGTCGCCGATAGCTGAACCAGTAGTCGAATACATCGCCAGCGAGCAGCAGCGAATCGCCCAGCGACGGGACGGTATCGAGGAACGCGAGAAACGCCTCTTCCGAAGCTGGCGGTGCGGCGCCCAGATGGGCGTCCGCAACTACGACGAGGCGTTGACCGATCACGGGAAGAAAGGTGGAACATGAAGGCAGCGCAAGCAACTGACACGCCTGGAATCACCACGATCCACCACCGTGTCAATTACTCCGAGACCGACCAGATGGGCGTGGTGTATCATGCGAGGTACCTCGTCTGGCTCGACGTGGCGCGGACCGAGCACCTGCGGGTCAGCGGGATGGCCTATCGCGACCTCGAGACCCTTGGGCTGCGACTGATGGTGTCCGATCTCCAGATTCGCTATCGGCGCGCCGCGCGCTACGACGACGAGGTGAGGGTGCGGACCTGGGTTCGGGAAACCGCGTCCCGCCGAGTGACGTTTGGATATGCGGTGGAGCATGACGTGCATGGGGAGCTACTGGCGACCGCAACGACTGCACTCCTCGTGCTCGACGATCAATTCGACTTTGCGCGACTGCCCGCTGCCGTCGCCATCGCGCTCAGCCCGATCCCCGACCCGGTGCGCCTCTGATGTCACCACTCATGCGGTGCGGTACAGCCGCGGTCATCGCGTTCGTCGTGGCCGCTCCGGTGCCGGCGCAAGATCCCGCGATGGTCGAGGCCATCGCGCCCATCCTCATGGCGGAGGACCGGCGTGCGTACGACGGCCCGCTCTTCGCCCGCGGCGTGGTGCATCCCGAACTCACCGTGCGGCGGGCGGCCGCGGTGGCGATCGGGCGAATCGGAGACCCCAGGGGCACGACGATTATCGTGTCGCTATTGAACTCGCGCGACTTCGACCTGCACCCCGACGCGTTCTTCGCACTCGGCCTGCTGCGCGACACGTTGGCGGTGGCGCCGATCATCGCTCGCCTGCGCGCACCCGATTCGCTGACTGCGGTGGCCGTGGCCGAAGCAGGGACGGCCCTCGCGAAGATCGGTGGACCTGCAGCGGCACGCTTCCTCGCTGAGGCAATTGCCAGTGGCACCGACATGCCGCGCGCGCGCCGCGACCAGCTCTTGCCCAGCGCCCTGCTCGAGAGCCGGAGGCTCGGCGCGCTCGCGGCATCGAACGCGCTGGTGCAGTACGCCAGCGACGTCGATGTCGACCTGCGATGGCGCGCCGTGTATGCGCTGGGTCGGCTGCTGGCGCCGACGGGCGGCGAGGTTGTCCTTCGCGCCATCCGCGATGAGACGCCGCTGATTCGCGAAACGGCAGCCCGAGCGTTGACCCGGCGGTACACCGATACCACGCGGCTCGCGATCGATGCCGTACGCCGCGAGCTCGCCCGGGCATTCGACGATCAAGCCGCTGGAGTGCGCATTAATGCCCTCGGCGCGGCCGCCACGTTTGCCGATTCATTCTTCACGCCCCGCGCGGTCCGATTGCTGCGTGACCCAGACCAGAACGTGCGGGTCGCTGCCGCCACCGCACTCGGCGAGTTCCGCGGCAGCGCCGCCGTCGCCGAGCTCGACTCGGTGTTCGCTCGCCGCGACGCCACGTGGGCGGTACGCCGTGCCGCGCTGTTTGCGCTCGCGAAGCTCGATAGCGTGCACTTCGCGTCGCGCGCATCCGATTGGCTGCGGTCGCCCGACTGGCGCGATCGCTCGGCGGCGCTCGCCGCCTGGGGCACTCGCCGCGGCACCGATGGACGGGTATTCGGGGCCGGTTTGGTCGATCCCGATGCACGGACCCGCGCCGGTGCGCTCACCGCATGGCGCGCCGCTCGCGCTCACGGTGACTCGCAGGTCGTCGCGGCTGCCCGTGATCGACTCCGCGACCCTGACGACGGTGTGCGCGGCGCCGCGATCGAGGTACTTGCCACCGATGCCACGTCCGCTGACGTCCCGGCGTTGCTCGCCGCGTGGGATCTTTCCCTCGGTGACAATGGCGGCGATGCGCGACTCTCGCTGTTGCGGGTCCTCGGGGCAGTCGTTCGCACCGACTCGACCGTATGGCGGCAACTCGACAATGGCACGGCACGAAGCTTCACGCGTCGGCCGGCTGACGAACTCCTCCGTCGCACGGCGGAAACCTCGTGGCCCGAGCTGGTCGCACGCTGGGGCCCGGCGTGGCCGATCGAAACCGGTCGCACCCTCGAGGACTATCGTGGTGTCGTGCGCAGCATCATGCTCGCGCGGGAAAACGCCAAAGTGACGTTGGACATCGAGGGCCGAGGCCGGGTCGAGATCGAGTTGCTTGGCAGGGACGCGCCCCTCACCGTCGCCAACTTCCTGCGCCTTGTGGACCGTCGATACTTCGACGGCAATCGATGGCACAGGGTTGTGCCAAACTTCGTCGTTCAGGATGGCGACCGAACCGGCACCGGCAGTGGTGGCCCCGGCTGGGCCATCCGCGACGAGCTCAATCGTTGGCGATATGATGTTCCGATGCTCGGCATGGCACTGTCCGGCCCCGATACCGGTGGTGGCCAATGGTTCATCAACCTGAGTCCGCAGCCGCACCTCGACGGGACGTACACCATCTTCGGGCGCGTCACAGGCAGCTACAACCCGCTGCGACGCGTCGTGCAGGGCGATGTGATCCGGTCAGTCCGACGGTGACACCAGGCGCTATCTTTCACCGATGCGTTTCTCGACGAGTCCCCTGATGGTCGGCCTGCTGAGCGTCGCGGCCTGTGGCGCTGGGATGTCAGTCCCGACACCTCCCGGACCGGCTGCGTATGTCCCAGCGGCGCCCCACGTCGCGCGGGAGTGGGCCCAGTCGACCCAATCGGGTGAACGCCAACTCCTGCGGTTCAAGTGGCAGTTTCACAACGAGCGGTCGACAGCGGGGGGTAGCGGGTCCCTCCGGATCGCTGGTCGCGATTCGCTCCGACTCGACTTCCGCGGTCCGCTCGGCACAGCGCGCGGGGCGGCGGCGGTGGTCGGGACCACATTGCTCTGGGCGGATCCACAGGAGGAGGTCGACAAGTTCGTCCCGAACTATTCGCTCCTGTGGGCGATGATGGGGGTCGCGCTTCCTCCTGCGGAGGATGCCACCGTGCTGGCGGCGACTGACCAACGCCTCACGGCTTACCGCTTCGTCGTCGGGGCCGATACTATCGACTACTACCGCACCCGGGCCGGCACCCAGTTTGTTGCCGACGTGCGTCGCGCCGGGTCACGTGTCGGACGGGTGATCACGGTGTTTGACGCAGCTGGGAAGCCGGAGCGTGCGCGGCTCGAGGTACCATCGGGTCCGGCACGGCTCGATATTACGTTTACGGAGATCACCAATCCCGGGTCGCACCCGGCAGGAACCTGGTATGTACCGGTCAGCGATCAGTAGCACCGTCGCCGCACTGGCTTTCTCGGCCTGTGCGTTCGGGTTCACTGGTGGCGGACTTCCGCCCGACATTCGGACGGTCGCGGTGATCCCGTTCGAAAACGACACGTCCGATCCGACCATCGCGCAGCAGGTCAACCTTGCCGTGCGGGAGGCGATGCAGCGACGCCTTGGCCTTCGCTCCGCTGCGGAATCACAGGCCGACGCCGTGGTGCGCGGTCGGGTCACGCGCTACCAGCCTGACGAACCGCTCGCATTTTCCGGGACGCCGTCGGCTGACCCGTCCCGACAGTCGAACACGGTGCAGGTGACCAGGCGGCAGGTGCAGGTCACGATCGATGTAGAGATCGTCGAGCAGAAGAGCGGACGGTCCCTGTGGCAGCGCCGCGCCTTGCTGCGCAACGGCGAGTATGAACCTGGCCGCGAGAGCGAAGGGCGTCGCAAGGCGCTCGAGCTCCTGATCACCGACATCGTCAATGGAGCCCAATCCCAATGGTGACAAATCGCGAGACCCAGGGCGGCGGCGCGCTCGGCTGCATGTCGTCGATCACGTTGCTTGTCGTCGGCGTGTATCTCGCGGTGATCTTCGGTCAGCCGTGGTTTCGCTATCGACAGTTTCAAGACCAGATGAAAACGTCGGCACGCTTCGCCGTGACCATTCCCGACTCGGTGATCCGGATTCGGCTCACGTCACTTGCCGACTCCCTGGGGCTGCCGCGGGGCGCCAAGAAACTCAGCATTGTTCGCAATGGCCTGCGCCAACGGATCACGATCAGCGTGACCTACGACGAGGTGGTCAAGGTGCCGCTGCTCGGCCCGAAGACCATCACGTTCCGCCCGAAGGCAGAGGAGCGCCTCTGACCCCGCCGTCGTCTGCCACGAAGATTCGCTCGCTGGACGACGCGATTGCGTGGCGTCACGACGCGCCGGGCAATGTTGTTTTCACGAACGGCGTTTTCGACCTGCTTCACCCTGGACACGTGACACTGCTCGAGGCAGCGGCCGGATTCGGCGGGTCGCTCGTCGTGGCGGTCAATAGCGATGCGTCGGCTCGCCGCCTGGCCAAGGGCGCCGGGCGGCCCGTTGTCGCTGAAGCGGATCGTGCGCGGGTCGTGGCCGCGATTGGGTGTGTCGATTGCGTCGTGCTCTTCGACGACGACACACCGCTCGCTGCTGTGCGGGCGCTCCAACCCGACGTCATCGTGAAGGGCGGCGATTACCACGCAGATGCTGTCGTCGGTGGCGATGTCGTGCGCGCACGAGGCGGGCGCGTCGAGATTGTCCCGCTTGTCTCGCAGCAGTCCACCACCCGCATCGTGGAGCGTCTACGTGGCACGTCCTGATGGCCGCCAGCCCGCCGAACTCCGGCCAACGGTGCTTGAACGTCGCGCCAATCCGTACGCCGAGGGTTCCTGCCTCGTCAGGATGGGTGGCACACTGGTGCATTGCACCGCCAGCGTCGAGTCCGGTGTGCCGCCGTTCAAGAAGGGCAGCGGCAAGGGATGGGTCACCGCTGAGTACTCGATGCTGCCACGAGCCACCGAGACCCGCAGCAACCGGGAACGGAACGGGCCTGGCGGCCGGACGCACGAGATTCAGCGACTCATCGGTCGCTCGCTGCGCGCCGCAATGGGCACGTTCGAGTTCGGCGAGTACACCATCAAGGTCGATTGCGATGTGCTGACCGCGGACGGGGGTACTCGGTGTGCCAGCATCACCGGCGCGTGCGTGGCCCTGCACGATGCCTGCACGTGGCTCGCCGAGAAGACCGGCGCGCCGTCACCGTTCGGTCGCCTTGTGGCGGCGGTGTCGGTCGGCACGGTGGGCGGCGTTCCGGTGCTCGACCTCGCCTATCTCGAGGACCGGGATGCTGAAGTCGACGCAAACGTCGTCATGCTCGAACCCGATGCCTTCGTCGAAGTCCAGGGAACGGGTGAAGCCGGCACGTTCAATCGCGCTGAGCTGGACGGATTGCTCGATCTTGCGCAGGGCGGGCTGGGTCAGCTCTTCGCACTGCAACGGAGTGCGATCGGCCAGTGAGTCGCCTGCTGATTGCAACCCGCAACCCTGGTAAGCAGGCCGAGTTCCGCGAGCTGCTTGCCGGAATAGGGTTCGGGCTCGTCTTTCCCGACGATATCGGACTCAGCTTTCAACCGATGGAAGATCGGCTCGAGCGGTTCGACACGTTCGAGGAGAACGCGCGTGCCAAGGCGGCATGGTTTGCGTCGACCAGCGGCCTCGACACCCTTGCCGACGACAGCGGGCTTGAAATCACCGCGCTCGATGGGGCACCGGGAGTGCATTCGCGTCGCTTTGCCCGTTTCACCGGATCCGATACAGCGACCGCGCTCGCCAACGTTGCGCTGGTGCTGAGCCGCATGGCGACGCTCGACCCGATTGATCGCTCGGCACGGTTCCGATGCGAGCTCGTCCTCCGGCGGCGGGACGGGCGCGAACTGACGGCCACCGGGGTCTCGCACGGGCGAATTGTGGACGTTGCCCGCGGCAGGAACGGCTTTGGCTACGACCCGATCTTCTACAGCGATGATTTGCGGATGACATTTGGCGAAGCGAGCCAGCGGGCCAAGGACGCGGTATCCCATCGGAGCCGCGCTGCGGCAGCGCTCCGGCACAAGCTGTCGGGGGGCGATTAGATTCGCTCGCACGGGGCGTAGCGCAGTCCGGTAGCGCGTCCGCTTTGGGAGCGGAAGGTCCCGGGTTCAAATCCCGGCGCCCCGACTTGCCCCGCACGTTCAAAAGAGCGTGCGGGGTCTTCTCGGATCACCTCGGGCGCTGGTTCCGCGAAACCGGTCGATCGTCGATCGTCGATAGTGCACCGCTGCTTGTCCCGACGCCAAATGCCCCCAGCCCCCTCCGCCCGCCCGAGGAGCCTCAATGCTGAAAGAATTCAAGGAATTCGCCCTCAAGGGCAGCGTGATGGACCTTGCCGTCGGCGTGATCATTGGCGCGGCGTTCGGCAAGATCGTGACGTCGGTGGTCGATGACCTCATCATGCCGGTCGTGGGCGTCGCAACGGGGGGCCTCGATTTCTCCTCCCTCTACTACGCACTCAAGCCGATCCCGGCGGGCGTGGCCCCCGGCCTCGCGGCCGTCAGGGAAGCCGGCGTCCCGGTCATCGCCTACGGCAACTTCCTGGCGATCTTGCTGAACTTCCTGATCCTCGCGTTCATCATCTTCCAGATGGTCAAGATGATGAATCGCCTGAAGCGCGAGGCGCCGCCGATTCCTGCTACGACGCCCGAGGATGTCATGCTGCTGCGCGAGATCCGCGACTCGGTTCGGCGCCCGAGTTGACTCGCCCTCCCGGCCGTCGTGGTTTGTCGATGCCGCCATTCACCCGAACGGAGTGGTCACAATGCGTTACGTGTCATTGGCATTGATGCTCGGGCTCACCGCCATAACGGCGCCCGCTGCGCCCGCGCAGGATACGACCGACACCTGGCGTTGGCTGGAGGACGTGACGGGCGAGAGGCCGCTCGCGTGGGTCGCCGAACAGAACGCGCGCACGGTCGGCGCGTTGGCACAGTCCGCCGACTTCAAGAATCTTGAAGCGCGGTTGCTTTCTATCTACGACT
>JANMSC010000204.1:0-2046 GCA_031388885.1 Gemmatimonadales bacterium
ATGTTGCTGCGTCGGCGAGTTGTTCCTGGTGGGCAAGAGCGCTCTGCACACCCGATCCCCTCAAGGCATTCGCCACCACCCCCGGCGAACGACTGGCCGTCGAGATCACCGAACACGCGCCCGTCGACGAACCGTTCTCGCGACGTCGTCAAGCCGATCGAATCTTGGTCGGGTCTTTCGGGAGGGGCGTCGCCGCGTTGTCCGCTGCTCCGGACGTTTGGCGTTGCTGTCGCGCCCGGTGTGCCGCCACCTTCGTCCGGTTGCCGCACACCGCCATTGAGCACCAGCGCCGCCGCGGACCACGCTTAGTGTCTGCGAACAGCAGAGTGCATGGCGGATTCGCACATTTATGGACGTCCTCGTGGGGTTGATCGACGAGCAGATCGGCGCAGGTGGCCGCCAGCTCCGCGATCACCGCGTGGGGCACGTCAAGGGCACGCCGGGCGCGAAGCTCGAGACCGGCGCGCCCACGCTCGATCGCCTGGGTGAGCGAGCTCTTGGACAGCAAGACGTTGAGCCTGTCGAGGTCAGTCGGCCGCACCGCACCGTCGTCGCTTGCCTGCCAACGCAGTACCACCTTGCGAAACCACTCACGCAGCTCTCGCGCTTCAGCGGCAAGCCGGTCGAGCTGCTGCGGCGTGAAGGCCTTCGCGGCTGCGCCAACGCGATCCGGCACCACACCTGAGCGCGACAACCAACGCGCGAAGGTCGTCCCGTTGTGGAGGAAGTCGATCGTCTCGCCTGAGGGCGCCAGGATGCTGTTGAGGAAGTCGAGCGCCGGGTGCTCGCCGATTCGCAACGGCTCGAAGTCGGCTGGCGGCGCAATCGTGTGAATGGGCTGCTGCATCGGAATTGGTCGATCGACCCGTGAGAGGGACAAACAAACCCTATCACGGGTAACTACTGCAATCCCGCTTGACAGGTTACGGACGTCTAACTAACCTGAAACACACCAGTAGAGCGGTTACGATTCCCTCGTGACCATTTAGTCCTCGAAGGAGGCCATCGTGCGCCACCCCCTTGACCGTAAGACCATGCTCGTGACCGGTGCCAGCACCGGTTTCGGTCGCGACATCGCCGAAACCCTCAACCGCGCCGGACATCGCGTGTTCGCTTCGATGCGCGACACAGCCGGAAAGAACCGCTTGCATGCAGATGCACTCGGCGCGCAGTCGATCGACGTTGTCGACCTCGATGTGACCGACGCCGCATCGGTCGATCGGGCGGTCGAAACCGTGCTCGGTGAAACGGGCCGCATCGACGTGCTGATCAACAACGCGGGCATCGCCGCGGGCGGCGTCACCGAATCGTTTACCGTCGAACAGACACAGGCCCTCTTCGACGTGAACGTGTTCGGTGTGCTGCGCGTCACGCGGGGCGTGCTACCGACCATGCGTAGGCAAGGCGATGGCCTCATCGTCAACGTCGGCTCAATCCTCGGTCGCGTCACGTTCCCGTTCTTCGGCATCTACGGCGCCAGCAAGTTCGCACTCGAAGCGCTGACCGACAGCCTGCGCTACGAGCTCTCCCAACTCGGCGTCGATGTGACGCTCGTTCAGCCGAGCGCCTACCCGACGCCCATGTACACCAGCGTCCAGCAACCACTGGACCCGAGTCGTGCAGTGGAGTACGGCGAGATCGGCGAGATCCCCGGTGCGATGTTCGAGCACTTCATGAGCGTGTTCAGCGCCGACGATGCCCCCAACCCCCACGACGTGGCCGAAGCCATCGAGAAGCTGGTGGCAACGGCCAAGGGCAAACGCGCCGCACGCACCATCGTGGGCGCACCGTTCGGAGCCGATGCGGTCAACACGAGCACAGCCCCGGTGCAGGCAGAAGTGGTCGCCAGCCTCGGGCTCGTCCATCTCGATGGCGTCGCCTTGATGAAAAGCGCTGCCTGATCCAGAGCCAATGATCGGCCGCCCGGACGCCGGGCGGCCGGCGTGCTCATCCATCCACCGATCACGACAGGAGCTTAGACATGCACGATTCAGCCCAAGACAACCGCGGGATCGTCGAGCGAGCCTACGCAGGACTCGCACGCGG
>JANMSC010000208.1:0-7196 GCA_031388885.1 Gemmatimonadales bacterium
CGGCGATGCCGGCGTATGAAACCCGCCTCAGCGCTGAAGATCGGTGGGCGCTCGCGGCATACGCCTCGACGCTCCGGCAGGCCCAGCCGGCTGGCCCGGTGCCGCCCTCGCTGCGTTCGTTCACGACGGTCGCGCAGATGAACGATACGGCGATCCTCACCGCACTCGGTACGGGTGCGGGGCGCGGGGGAGTCGCGGCGGTGCGCGCATTCGAATCTGCCGACGACGATGCTGCGCTAGTCGCGGCGGTGTTCGGTGCGGTGCGTACCAAGTTGCGAGAGGCCGGCGATCTCGCCGAGGCCGGTCGCCGCGACGACGCGACCGCGGCCGCGTTCGATGCCTACCTCGAATTTGAGAAGGTCGAGCGCACGGTGCGCGCCAAGAACGCCGACCTCGCCGTCCAACTTGAGGCGAGCTTCGCGATGCTCCGGTCGCGGATCGCGGGCGGAGCGCCGGCCGAATTGGTCGCGGTGCAAGCCGAACTCGCGGCGGGACTTGAGCAGGCCGAACGCGTGATCGGTGACAAACTCTCGCCGCTCAACCTGTTCGTGCAATCGCTGATGATCATGCTGCGTGAAGGGCTCGAGGCGATCCTGATCATCGGTGCACTGGTGACGTTTCTCGTGAAGACCGGGGCGGGGCACCGCCGCCGCGACATTCACATCGGCGTTGGCGCCGCGGTGGCGTTGTCGCTCCTCACGGCGCTGCTGCTCGAGACCGTGTTCCACATGTCGCCAGCGCACCAGGAGGTCATGGAAGGGTTCACCATGATCGCGGCCGTCGGTGTGTTGTTCTATGTGTCGTACTGGCTGCTATCGAAGATGGAAGTGGCCAAGTGGACCGCGTTCGTCAAGTCGCGGGTCCAGCTTGCGGTTACCGGCGGATCGGCGTTGGCGCTCGCCTCGGCGGCGTTCCTTGCGGTGTATCGCGAAGGGTTCGAGACGGTGCTCTTCTACAAGGCGCTGTTCGTGTCGGGTGGTGCTGCAGGCGGCACGTTCTGGCCGGTGGTCGCCGGCATGGGTGTCGGCGGGCTCGTCCTGACAGGTGTGTACCTCGCGATGAATCGCTACGGCGTGCGGTTGCCGCTCAAGCCGTTCTTCGCCGTCACCAGCGGCTTCCTCTACTACACTGCGTTCGTATTTGCCGGAAAGGCGATTGCCGAGTTCCAGGCGGGTGGATTGGTGGGGACGACGGTGCTGCAGGGGTGGCCTCGGCTCCCGGTGCTCGGCATCTACCCAACGCTTGAGTCGATGATGGCGCAGGCGGTGTTGGTGGCGCTCGCCGCGGTTGCGCTGGTGTGGGTGCTTGTGGTGCAGCGCCGGCGCGATGAACGCGACTTCGCCGAGGCGGCGGTCGCGGCGTCAGCAGTCCCGATGCCGCTCATGGTTGAAGGCGTCGTGCATCGGTCGCTCGAGCAGCTCGATGCCGACTTGGCCTCGCTCAAGGCGGATGTCGAGCGGTTGCGGCGGACGGTGGTGAATGGGGCGATCATCAGCCGCGGCCGTCAGGCCGCGGACTGACGCAAGGGCCCGCCGAAACCGCAGGTGCAACATGCATCTCGCACCAACGAACTCCGACCTCGCACCACAAAACAAAACGGCCCGCCATCACTGGCGGGCCGCTTCGTTTGGGAGGTCCCAGAACGCCCCCTGAGTATACGAAGACGAACAGGTGTGTTCGCTTCACCCTTCTTCGTCCTGGGACTTTCTCGCGTGGCGCGGTCCGCTGCGCCGACTAGGGATAATCCTAGGGTCCGATGCTCAGGCTGTCAAGAGACCCCAGCAACGACGGGCTTCTTGGGGGAGCCACGTTCCAACCAGGAACCTGGGGACACCGGGCCTGTCCCTCGCCATTTCGCGATCATGCCGACTCCGAGGATCACCATCGCGATCGAAAACACCTGCGCGAGGGTGAGCGAACCGAAGAAGCGATCATCCTTCGCGCGGAAGAACTCCACCGCAAATCGTTCTGCTCCGGCCCACACCAGATACGCCCCGAGCAGCCATCCAGTACCGAGCGGTCGCGTGCGCCAACGCCACAGAAATGCGAACGCGACAAGCATGATCGCGACTTCATACAACTGTGTTGGGTGTACCGCGAGCAGCGTGTCTGGCGCGAGCCCGTCGGGAATCGGCACACCGCGGAACTCCGTGCGCATCACGCCTGCAGTGGTCGGCGGAACCCCCTGCGGAAACGCGACGCCGAACCACGCCGTCGTCGGGCGTCCGTAGTCGTCGCCAACGAGGTAGCACCCGACGCGTCCGATGGCGTATGCGGCTGCCAGCGACGGCGCGATGATCTGCCCGGTCCAGCGTACCGGAACACCGCGGCGCCAGCCGTTGAGGATCACCGCCAGCGTGCCACCGACGAACCCGCCGTACCACACCAGCCCGCCGCGGGTGAAGAGGGCGTCGGTGCCATGAAGCCCCACGTACCAGAGCTTTGCGCCGATCACGCCGCCGATGACCGCGGCCAGCAGCATGTCGCCGGCGTAGTCCGACGCAAATCCGAGTCGCTTGAGCTCGCGATCGGCCAGCCATCCGCCCACCAGAAACGCGAGCATCATCATGATGCCGTAACCAGTGATCTCGAATGATCCGATGTGAAGATTGAGCGGATAGGCAGTGATCACACTGAGACTCCTGCAGGTGTTGCGAGGTCGGGAAGCGGCAAGGCGTCGCGTGCGTCGAGGTCGAATCCGTGGCGTTCACCCCGCGCGAGTCGCCAGCTCCCGGCGGCACCGATCATCGCGGCGTTGTCGGTATTGAGGCGCGGTGAGGCAACGGCAACGCGGGCGCGCCCGGCGAGCGCCGACCGCATCGAATCGGCGAGCGCGCTGTTGCACGCGACGCCGCCGCCAAGCACCACGAGTCCACGGTCGCAGAAAGCTGCGGCCCGCACCGTCTTGGCGACCATCACATCAATCGCTGCGTCCTGAAATCCACGGGCCAGGTCGGCGCGATCGCGCTCGAGGTTGTCGCTCTGCTGCACGGCCCTGAGCACCGCGGTCTTGAGCCCGCTGAACGAAAACGCGAATGCGTCATCCGGCGCGACGCCCTTGAGCAGCGGTCGTGGAAACACGAAGCGGTTGGGGTTGCCTGCCAGCGCGAGCTGTTCGAGCGCGGCGCCCGCCGGATAGTCGAGCCCGAGCAGCGATCCGACCTTGTCGAACGCCTCGCCGGCTGCGTCGTCGCGCGTCTGGCCGAGCAGGCGATAGTCGCCCCACGCCGGCACGTCGAGGAGCATCGTGTGTCCGCCGCTCACCAGGAGTGCCACGAACGGTGGTGTGACGCCGTCCTGCTCGAGGGTGGCCGCGAACAGGTGGCCTTCGAGGTGATGCACGCCGATGAGTGGCAGGCCCTCGCGCCACGCGAGCGTCTTGGCCCACGTCACCCCGACGAGGAGCGCGCCGAGAAGTCCGGGGCCGCGGGTGACCGCAATGCCGTCGAGACTGCCGGTCCCGATGCCGGCCTGCGTGAGTGCCGCATCGGCCACTCGACCAACCGTGGTCAGGTGCGCCCGGGAGGCGAGTTCTGGCACGACACCGCCGAAGATCCGGTGCACGTCCTGCGAGAGGATCACGAGCGAGTCGAGCGATACCCGTTCACCATCGCGGCGAACGACTGCTGCGGAGGTTTCATCGCAGGAGGTCTCGAGGGCGAGCACGCGCACCGGTTACTCGACGCCGTCGAGCAGTCGCTCGATGATTGCGCGATTCTCGGGCGAGTCCCACATCTCTTCGCCGAGCGAGACATGAGCGATCCGGCCATCTCGGCCAACCAGGATGCTCTGCGGCACCCCGATCGCACCGTAGGCTTGCTGGATCAGGCCCGAACGGTCGTGCAGGAGGTCGAACGAGAGTCCGAGTTCCCGCCCGAAGGCGCGCACCTTCTCGGGGTCACCCTGGTCGATGCTCACCGCGGCGATCCGGAAGCCGCGGTCGCGGTACTCCTTGAATGCACGCTCCATTGATGGCATCTCGGTGCGACAGGGAATGCACCACGTCGCCCAGATATTCACCAGCGTGACGTGGCCGGCGTACGCTGAACGCAGTCCGACGCTGTCGTTGTCGGTGAGTCGAAGGGTGCGGAAGTCGGCCGCACGATCGCCGACGTCGCTGCCCTCGGGTGGTGGCGCGTACTGCGTGAGGGCCCACGCGCCGAGTCCCAGACCAGCGACGATCGCGCCGACAAGGAGCCACTGACGATTCACGGCGCATCTCGATCGGTCGATGGCCGCGCGAGCAGCTCGCTGATGATCCGTTGATTGGTTGCGGATGCCCAGGGATGGTCGGCGTATACGATGCGCACGATCCGCCCGTCACGGTCGATCAGGAAACTTTCAGGCACGCCCGTGCCCTGGTATGTCTTCTGAATCGTGCCCTCCGGGTCGTGCAGCACGTCGAACGTGACGCCGAACCCGTCCATGAACGCCTTGACCGGCGCGGGATCGCCGCGATCGATACTTACCGCCGCGATGCGCAACCCCTTGGGGCCGAGCACGCGGTAGAGCGAGTCGAGTGCGGGAATCTCACGTTTGCACGGCTCACACCAGGTGGCCCAGACGTTGATGAGCGTGACCCGGCCGCGGTAATCGGCGTGCAGCGACCGGGCTGTCCCGGTGCGGAGGTCGGTGGCCGTGAAGTCCGGCGCGATGGCACCGACCTCGATCGGCACGGGTGCGCGCCGCACCAGCACGATCACGCCCGCCGCTACAACGGCGATGACGGCGACCACGATGAGCCACTGCCTGCGCGTGTCGGTCACACTTTCACGAGGCAGGCACGCTTGAGCGCGCGCACGGCTTCCGCGACGTCGGGTTCGCCAAACACGGCACTCCCGGCCACGAACGTGTCGGCGCCCGCGCCGTGCGCCTCGCCAATCGTGGCACAGGTGATACCGCCATCGACCTCGAGGACTGCGTTGCTGCTGGCGCGGTCGAGCGCCGCGCGCACCCGCGCGATTTTCGTGGTCGAGGCCGGGATGTACCGCTGCCCACCGTAGCCGGGATTGACCGACATTACGAGCACGAGGTCAACATCGTCAAGGACCTCGTCGAGCAGAGCCAGCGGCGTGCCGGGATTGAGGGCGAGGCCGGCGCGCATGCCCCCCGCGCGAACCGTGGCGAGGTGCCGCTGGACATGCACCGTGGCTTCGGGATGGAAGGTGAACACCGAGGCGCCAGCATCGGCATACTCATTGATGTACAGCTCGGGACGTTCGACCATCAGGTGGACGTCGAGCGGCAGGTCGGTCACGGTGCGCAACGCTCGAATCATGGGCGCACCGAACGTGAGATTTGGCACGAAGTGGCCGTCCATGACGTCGACGTGCATCCATTCCGCGCCGCCTGCCGCGGCTTCGGCGACTTGCTCGCGCAGCATGCCGAGGTCGGCGCTGAGGACGCTGGGCGCAATCCGCACGGTCATGGCCTTGCCTCGCTGATCGTGAGCTCGACTGCACTCTGCCTCGTCACCAGCACCCCCGCTTCGGGTCGTTGAGCCCGGACAATCCCGGGCGGTCCATCGCTCGTGATACGAACCTCACCGGTCACCAGGCCAGCCTCCGCGAGTCGGCGCCGTGCGTCCCGCAACGTCATCCCCGAAACGTGCGGCACAGGAATCGACGCCACCCCGGCGCTCAGCGTGAGTGACACGGTGCCACGGTGCGTGGTCGATCCCGGCACTGGCCGCTGTGCGACAACCCGTCCGACGTCGAGGGTGTCGCGCACCGTATCGCTGCTGCCAACCCGAAGCCCGTTGGCCGCGATCACCCGACGAGCCTCGACCGCTGTCAGGCCGATAACATCCGGCGCAGCGACCAGCGGTGGGCCTCGGCTGATCCCGAGTCGCACGACCGATCGTTCTGGCACGCGCGTGCCTGCCACTGGTTGCTGCCACGCCACGTGTCCGGCGGTCACGGCGTGATCGGTCGCGTCAACCGCGCGGACGAGCAATCCCTCTGCATCGAGTCGTGCCAGTGCGCTTTCGGCCGTGACCCCACCAAGTGCCGGCACCATACGCTCGTGGCGAGCGGCACTGTTTGAACCCAGAGTACGCACGGTGAAGTAGCCGGCCATCACCGCCAGGGAGACGAGCAGCGCGGCGTTGACGAGCCGCACGGCCGATCGCACCGAGAACCCCGTCATCAACGGGTGCGCACGAGTCTGGCCGCGAACGCGCCGTCCATGCCGTGCCGCTGCGGCAACACCACGAGGTCGCCCGCAGCCGACAGCAACTCTCCCGGAAATCCGGGCGGCGGGTCGCGGTGGAACTCCGGCCGGCGCGCGAGAAATGCAGACACCTGCGCGTCATCCTCCTCGAGCTCGAGTGAGCACGTCGCGTAACATAGCACGCCGCCCGGAGCGATCCGGTCGGCTGCAGCATCGAGCAGCGCCGCCTGCTCGGCCGCCAGCCGTTCGAGGGCCGCGGGACGAACTCGGAGTCGCGCGTCGGGATGGCGGGCGAACGTGCCGGTGCCGAGGCATGGCGCATCGAGCAGATACGCCGCAACCGGACGGATCGGTGGGTGGAGGGCATCGGCGACGATCACCTGCTCAGTGCCGGTCCCGGCCCGACCGATGTTCTCGCGCAAGCGGGTCAGCCGCCGGCGTGAGACGTCCGCTGCGATCACGTGCGGTGCCGTCCGACCGAGGCCAAGTGTCTTGCCACCGGGTGCCGCGCACGCGTCATACACCACGGCACCGTCGGGAAAGGCCGCGAAACGCAGCACGAGCGATTGCGCCGGATCCTGCACGTAGAACAGCCCTGCCGCGAATCCCGGGAGTCGCTCGGGCCGCGTCTCCGCGACCACCAGTCCGGCGTTGTACGGCGCCGGAAAACTCTCCACACCACCCTCGGCAAACGCTTGCTGCAGCTGTTCAATCGTCCCACGCGCCGGCTGAACCACGAGTGCGGGGTGGGTGTTGTTCCATTCGAGGAGCGCTACAGTCGCGTCATGTCCAAAGCGTCCGATCCACCGCTCGACCAGCCAGGCGGGGTGTGACCAGGTCTCGGTCAAGCTCGCAACGTCGTTGCCCGCAGGATCGGCGGGTGTGTCGCGCTCGAGTTCGGCCACGCGGCGCAGCACGGCATTGACGAATCCGGTCGTGCGTTCGCCCTGGGTCTCGCGCGCGAGCGCCACTGCCGTCGCGACGGCAGCGTGCGCTGGGACGCGTTCGAGGTGGCGCAGCTGGTA
>JANMSC010000222.1:0-29593 GCA_031388885.1 Gemmatimonadales bacterium
CCTCGGGCGTCCGTGGTTCTGTGAGTTCGGTACCAACAAGCTCGCGATGATCGATCCCGTGACGCTCGCACTCGTGGAGTACGCACTCCCTGACGGTGCGCGACCCCGCCGCATGGCGACCACCACCGACGGCGCGATCTGGTATGTCGATTACGCTCGCGGATTTCTTGGTCGCCTCGACCCTGTCACGGCGGCGGTCGAGGAGTGGCCGAGCCCTGCGGGGTCGCTCGCGCTCCCATACGCGATGACGGTGGACGACCAGGATCGCCTCTGGTACGTCGAGACGGGTGTGCGCCCTAACCGGATGGTCGCCTTCGATGCGAAGGCGACGCGATTCGTCGTCCAGCAGCCGGTGCGGTTGGCGGAGTTGGTACCGTGAACGAAAAGCGGTTGCTCGCGCTTCTCGCTTCTCGCTCCTCGTTATTCCTTTCCGCGTGGGCCGTGGCATGCACCAGCAAACCCAACGTACCGCCACCAGCAATCGTGATTCCCGCTACCGCCGACACGATCGTCGGTGCATACAACCTCGCGAGTGCGGCGGTGCCGCGAAGCGACGGGACGTGGATCGTGCTCGCGCCCGAAGAGGGTGCCGTGCTGGAAGCAGGCTTTGCCGCGAAAACGTTGGTACCGCACCGAGGGATCACAAAGGCCGAAGTGCCGGGGCCGACAGTCCTGATCGGCGTCGGAGACACAGTCGTGGTCGGCGACTGGGGACGGCAGCGCTTCACCACCTGGCTTGCGAGTGGTGCGCAAGTCGCGGCGGTGCCGGTACCGGCTGCACTCGCCGGCGCGTTCCCGCAGGCGCGCGATGCGGCCGGGCAATGGTACTTCGAGATCGGTCCGCCGCCCGGGCGGGATGGCATCGGGCTGCGTGACAGTGCAGCGATTGTCCGGAGCGACGCGGCGTTGGCGCGATTTGATACCATCGCTCGCCTCGCGCCGGTCGACCTCGCAGAGGTGGTGACCAACGAAGGATCACGACTGACACGACGGGCGTTAGGCGGGCACGATCGGTGGGGCGTCGAGCGCGACGGCGCACTCTGGATCGCGCGCGTCGACCAGAACTATTTCGAGTGGTACCCGCCTGGTGGCGGCAAGAAGTCGAAGGGCCCGCGCCTTCCTGACCCGGTCCTCACGGTGCAGGACATGGATCGCCAGATCTTCGTGCGGCGTTTTCCCGAGGACTACCGCGCCTCCGCGCTGCAGGTGCCGTTCGCCGTGATCAAGCCACCATTCGCAGCGGTGCTCCCCGCCGGCCCCGGTATGTGGCTGCTCGAGAAGAACGGTCTCGCACTCGATTCTACCCGAATGTTTCAGGTGGTTGACAAGCGCGGCGTGGTGCGACGCGTGACCGTCCCGAGTCGAGGCAACGCACTCGGCTTCAGTGGCACGCACCTGCTGATGACGGAACAGTTTCCGGGCGGTGTCAGGTTGTTGCGTTACGCCTTGCCGGCGGAGGTGGTGGTGGCGCGGGTTGAGGACTAGGGGCGACTAGTCGCCTGTTGCTCCGTCCCCATCAACAGAACTCACCTCACTCGCCCGCCGTGGCGGATCCCGATTCTCCTCATACCACCGTCGCGTGATCTCGCCCGCCAGTTTGGTGTTCCCCAGCCCGAAGGCCAGGCCCACCGCGAGGGCAACCGCGCCGAGGATCAGGGTGAAAGCCGAGGTGACGATCTCCGCCGCGACGCCGAGTTGCTGCAGCGCCATGAAGATCGCGATGATCACGACCGAGCCCTTCGCGACGTTGGCGAGAGTTGGGACGCCCTCGACCGTGCCTGCTGACGCGAGGATCACTCCCCGGACGAACTCGCCGACGACCATTCCTAGGATCACGATGACGATCGCGGCGATCAGCGTCGGGATGAACGAAATCATGATGCTGAACATTTCGTTGATACTTTCGAGGCCGAGCGCCGCCGACGCGAGCAGGATCACGATCAGCATCACCAGCCAGAAGATCAGCTTGCCCACAGCGTGGATCGGATCGAGGTGTGCGCCGGTGCGGTCGACCACTTCACGCAGGCCGCCATCCTCGGCGATCCGGTTGAAGTCGAGGCGTTTGAGGAGGTTGTCGACCCACTTCTCAATCTGTCGCGCCACGAAGTAGCCGGTGAGCAGGATCAGGATCGCTCCAAAAAGTGCCGGCAGGACAAACCAGAGCTGTTCTGCGCCGAAGCGCAGCCGTTCCAGGATTTCGTTCACGGTGTAACCTCGAGGACGATTTTGCCGAACTGGGATGCGCCGGCGAGGCGCCGGTAGGCGTCGGCTGCGCTGGCAAGGGGCAGTACAGAATCAATCACCGGCCGAAACAGGCCGCGGTCGCCGAGCGCGACGACGTCGCTGAACTCGCGCGATGTTCCCATGGTGGATCCCAGGAGCGACCACTGGAACCAGAAGAGGCGCCGCAAATCGAGCTCGACGTGGCGTCCGGCAGTCGCCCCACACGTGACGTAGCGGCCCCCGGGGCGTAGCGCCTTGAGCGACCGGGTCCACGTGTCAGCGCCAACCGAATCGGCGACCACGTCGGCACCCCGCCCGAAATGTGCCTTCACCTGGGCTGCGACGTCGGCATCGTCGGAGTGGTCGATTGCCAGCTCGGCGCCGAGTGCACGAGCCCGGCCGAGCTTGTCGGTGCTCGACGATGTCACCGCGACGCGCGCGCCGAGGTGTCGCGCGATCTGCAGCGCCTGGATCGCGACGCCGCCACCGATGCCCCAGATCAGCACGACCTCATCGGGCTGCACGCGGGCGCGGGTGGTGAGCATTCGCCACGCCGTGAGGGTGGTGAGCGGAAACGCGGCGGCCTCGGCCCAGGTCCAGTCGCCTCGAATCGGGGTCACGTTGCGTCCCGAAAGGACCACTTCCTCGGCAGCGATGCCGGGTCGGTGTTCGCCGAGAAGCGAAAAGCGTTTACAGAACGGTTCCTCGCCCGCGAGGCACGCCTCGCAGGTGCCGCACGAGGTCCCAGGGTTGATCACCACCCGGTCACCGGCCCGGACATGCGTGACCGCGGTCCCGGCCTCGAGCACCTCGCCGGCGCCGTCGGCACCAACGACGTGGGGGAACGACGGAATCGGGACCTCGCGCAAGCCGTCGGCGACCCACAGATCGAGGTGATTGATCGCCACTGCGCGCATTCTGACCCGCACCTCGTCAGGCCCGATGGGCGGTGGCGCCGGGAGGTCGAGCACGGCGAGATGTTGGGGCCCGCCGGTGGCGGTGAGGCAGAGCGCGCGCATTGGCGTGTGACGCACCTTGCAGAAGGGGGATCGTGACGCGACATATTATAGCGCGTCAAGCTGGGCCGAGGCGTCCGGCCGGACATTCGTGATCCGCGTTTCACCATCTTTACCCGCTCGCGCAGGAGTGCTCCGATGGAGAGGTCCGACGATTCGTTCGAGTTCAAGTATGGATCCCTCGAGAACAGCGGTGCCGGGAGACGGGCGCCTGTTCCGATCGATATTCCCGAACCGGCGCTGGGCGGACTTCCGGCTCCGAAGCCAAAACCGCGACGGAAGGTGTTGCCGCCGGTCGCCAAGGCGATCGCACCCGTCGTGGCAGCGGTGACGCATGCCGCCGCTCAGGCGCCGGCGCGCGCCGGGAAGTTGATGCACGACGTGAAGGCGGCGGGACGCCGGATGGCGGCTGACGTGCACAAGGAAATGAAGAAGGACGTGAAGGTGGTGCGTGCCGAGGTGAGCAAGGCGGCGAGCAAGTCCTCGGCTGCGGTCAAGAAGGTTGCGGCAACGTTGACCGCGAAGGTGAAGCATGCCATGCCGCCAGCCCGCAAGGCGCCAACGAAGCCTGCGAAGAAGGTTGTGAAGAAGGTTGTGAAGAAGGTTGTAAAGAAGGCGACCAGCAAGACCGGCAAGGCGATCAAGTCGGTCAAGAAGGGCGTCGGGAAGGCAGCGAAGACGGCGAAGGGCGCCGTGAAGAAATCTGCGAAGAAGGCACCGAAGCCGGTCAAGGCGAACGCGAAGAAGGTCGCGTCCAAGGTGCAGAAGGCCGTCAGGAAGCGCCGCTGATCATGGGCATGTTTCGATGGACGCCCGAGCGCATGGAGCAGCTGGAGCACGCCGTCCGCCGCCGCAAGCGGGTCTCGCTGCGCCGCCGTGGCAATGAGTACGTTGTGGTCGCTTCGTCGTTAACGTCATCGCGAGGTCGTGATGCACTGTCGGGGTATCTCGCGATGACGGGTGAAGAACTGGTGTTCGTACTCAATGACATCGATCACTTCCAGGTCATCGACACCTGAGGCCGGCGTCGCTTCCGGTCGCCGTATGTCACCTCGACGAGAGCTGCCTCGGCAACGGCCGCCAGGGTGACAATCCTGGCGGGGCGGGCGGCGTGGTCGAGATCGGTCATGCCGGTGTGGTCGAGCGACGCGATTTTTCGCTGCACGCGCCCGCGACGACCAATAATCGCATGGCGCTCGCCGGAGCGATTGCGGCGTTGCAGCTCCTTGCGCTGAAGGGCAACCGGCTTCGCGTGCTGATCGTCTCCGATTCCGAGTATCTGGTGAAGGGAATTCGCGAGTGGGCGCCGAAGTGGAAGGCGCGCGGTTGGGTGCGCAAAGGCGTCGCGATCGAGAACCTCGAGTTGTGGCGCACGCTCTGGGCGTTGCTCGACCAGCACGAGGCACAGTTTACGTGGGTGCGCGGGCATGCCGGGCATCCCAAAAACGAGTATGCCAACGACCTCGCGGTGCACGCCGCGACCGCGCAGGTGACCTCGGACGGGCTGGTGGCCTCGGGCTACGACGATTGGCTGCTGGCCCGACAGGCGAAGCGACAGTTCACCGGGTATGATCCGGATGCCGCGTTTGTGACGCTCGAACAGCGACTCGCGGCCGGAGAACGATTTGCGCTGGCGGAGGGGACGTGACTGATCTCGAACGGTTCGCGGCTGCGCTGCTGGCGCAGTGGCGCGCCGAGGGCGGCAACAACGGCGGTCCGATCGAGATCGCCGCGCTCATGGATCGCACGCTACCGTATCGCACCGCGCGACGGTTGCTCGGCATTGACGTGAGCGAAGACTACGAGGCATTGGTGATGCGCCTCATCGCGGGCGAGGGTGGGCTCGCCATGACTGAGCCAGAGGAAGCGGGCGAGATGGCTCGCACCACCCTCGCGGACAAGCTGCCTGACCTCGACCTTCTCAAGCTGTTGCGCACCGCGATGGTCACGTTGAGCAACGAGGTGGTCGATCGGCTTGGCGACGCCCCGTTCGGTGGTGCTCGCGCCGAGGCCGAAGCCAAGTGGCGACAGCTCGACGACGCGCCGCCGCCGAATGGGCCAGCCATCGCAGACGCCCCCGTGGCGCGTAAGCCCGTTGCGCGCAAGCTGGTGGCTCGGGCTGCCGCACCGACGGTGATTCCATTGCCGACGGTCCAGGATGCCACGCGGGTTGTGCCGAGTCACGCACCGCTCGGGCCACCGCCGGCCTACCTGACGGGCCCGACCGCCTTCACGGCGCCGGGCCCGGCGTGCTGGAGCTGCAATTTCGAGCTGCCGGCTGACCGGGTAATCAAGTACTGCACCGAATGTGGCGCCGACCAGCGGCCGCCCACGTGCGCAGCCTGCGGTGAGGGCGTTGAGCGTGCGTGGAAGCATTGCGCGGAGTGCGGCGCGAAGCTGGGGGGGTGACGGGGGCAGCGACCGGATCGCTTCTCGCTTCTCGTCCACCGGCGCTTTATTTCCCCCATGGCCCACTCCGCCGACATCGTTTTCCTCTCCGCCGTCCGGACCGGCTTCGGCTCGTTCGGCGGCACCCTGAAGGACCTCACCGCGACCGACCTCGGCGTGATCGCCGCCGATGCCGCGCTCGCGCGCTCGGGCCTCGGCCGGTCGCTGGTCGATCACGTGATCGTGGGCAACGCCATGCAGACGTCGAAGGACGCGATGTACTGCGCCCGACACGTCGGGTTGCGCGCTGGCGTCCCCATCGAAACGCCTGCGGTCACAGTCAATCGGCTCTGTGGCTCCGGCTTCGAAGCCGTGGTGCAGGGTGCCCATCGCTTGCTGCTGAAGGAAGCACGCGTGGTACTCGCTGGCGGCACCGAGTCGCTCAGTCAGGCGCCGCACGTGCTGCGTGGGGCGCGCTGGGGGATCAAGTACGGTCCGTCGCCGGCGCTTGAAGACGCACTTTTCGAGGGATTGCGCGATCCATACGCCGGCTGCGGCATGGGCGACACCGCAGAGAATCTCGCCATTCAGTACGGTGTGACCCGCGCCGAATGTGAAGCGGTTGCGATCCGCTCGCAACGCAACGCCCAGGCAGCGTGGAACAGCGGGGTGTTTCGCGACGAAGTGGTCGCGGTACCGATTCGCGATCGCAAGACGAAGCAGGACATTCCGTGGGCGGCTGACGAGCACATTCGCGGCGAAACATCGGCCGAGGCGCTGGCCAAGTTGCCCGCACTGTTCAAGCCGGGCGGCACGGTGACCGCAGGCACGGCGTCGGGAATCAACGATGGCGCGGCGATGCTGGTGATGACGACGCGCGACGTCGCAACAGCCGAAGGCATGACTCCGATCGGCCGGCTGGTGGCGTGGGGCGTGGCTGGCGTGCGTCCCGACATCATGGGCATCGGCCCGGTTCCGGCTGCGCAGAAGGCGCTCGCGATGGCCGGCATGTCGCTCGACGACATGGAACTGATCGAAATCAATGAAGCGTTTGCCGCGCAATACATCGCAGTCGAACGGGAACTCGGCCTCGACCGCGAGAAGACCAACGTGCACGGTGGCGCGATCGCGATCGGGCATCCGTTGGGCGCGAGCGGTGCGCGCATCACCGCGCACCTGCTGCACGCCCTGCGGCAGCGTGGCGGCGGTCTCGGACTCGGCGCCGCGTGCATCGGCGGCGGGCAGGGCATTGCGGTGATCGTTGAGGGATTTGCACCATGACCGAGGGGCTCCCCGCGCGCATCGACCGCGCGACGTTCGATCGCGTGCTGCAGCGCGCTGCTGAAATCCAGGCTTCGTCCAAGGATATCGGTGACGGGCTGAGCGAAGACGAAATCGTCGCCCTGGGCGCCGAGGTCGGCATTCCGGCGCAGCACCTGCGCCAGGCGTTGCTGGATGAGCGCACCCGCGCGGTACCACACGCGCCCGAAGGGATCATGGATCGCTGGGTTGGCGTGGCCGACCTGACCGCCGACCGCGTTGTGCATGGCACTCCCGAGGTGATCCTCGTCGCGCTCGCGCGATGGCTTGAGCATCACGAGCATTTCGTGGTGCAGCGGGCGACGATCGGCCGCACGACGTTTGAGCCAATGGCAACGCTCGCCGGGGCCATGCGCCGCATCGGCGCGATTTTCGACGGTGGACGCTCGAAACCATACCTCGACAAGGCGGAAATCGTCACGGCGGTCGTGACGCCGCTCGAATCCGGATTCTGCCATGTGTCGCTCGCCGCGGCGTTGCGTTCGACCCGGCGCAACTACGTCGTTGGCGGGTCGGTGCTCGGCGGGCTGGGCATTGTTGCGGGTGCCGTGGTTGCCGCCCTTGGCGCGCCCGAGCTGGTGGCATTGGCGTCAGCGTTCGGTGGTGCTGGTGCCGGGGTGCTTACGACCCGCGCCTACCAGCCGGTTGCGACCCGGACCCGCCTTGGCCTCGACCGCACACTCGACGAGCTCGAGCGCCGGCCGTCCCTCGCTCCAGGCCAACCAGGAAGCCCAACGTCGCGCCTCGCTCGCGACGTGAGCGCTGCGGTGCGCGAGATCACGGTCGAAGTTCGCAAGGCGCTCGACCGATGACGATTCGCACAGTCGGTGTGGTCGGCAGCGGCCTCATGGGGAGCGGAATCGCGCAAGCGGCGGCCACCGCCGGATTCGACGTGCTCGTCCATGACGCTGCCGCCGCCCAATGGGACACGGCACTGGTCGCCATCGATAAGTCGCTCGGCCGCCTCGTGGACAAGGGCATGCTCACCGCCGACGTGCGCGCCGATGCACTCACGCGACTCCGGTTTGCGCGGTCCATCGAAGCATTTGCGGCGTGCGACCTCGTCATCGAGGCGATTGTCGAAGAACTTGCGGCAAAGCGCGCGCTCTGGATCAGACTCGAAACGATCTGTCGATCCGACACGCTGTTCGCGACCAACACATCGTCGCTCGCCGTGGTCGACCAGGCCGCAGTGCTGACTCACCCCGGACGAATGCTCGGCTTGCACTTCTTCAATCCCGTGCCGCTGATGCCCCTTGTGGAAGTGGTCCGGTCGGTTCGCACCGACGCGGCCACGGTCGAGGCGGGTGTGGCATTCGTGGCGGCACTCGGCAAGACCGCGGTCACCGCCCGCGATGAATCGGGATTCATCGTCAACCTGCTCCTGGTGCCCTATCTGCTCGACGCGGTGCGTGCACTCGAACGCGGTGTCGGCACGATCACCGACATCGACGTGGCAATGAAGCTGGGGACCGGACATCCGATGGGTCCCTTCACGCTGCTTGATTTCGTCGGCCTCGACACCGTGGTGCGGATCGGAGAAATCATGTTCGACCAGCATCGTGAAGCCCGCTACGCGCCGCCGCCCCTGCTTCGCCGGATGGTCAGTGCGGGCTACCTCGGCCGGAAGAACGGCGTCGGCTTCTACGATTGGCGGGGCAGGGACCCGGTCCCGATGGAGTTGGGACTGTGAGGCGCCGCGCCGCGGCGCTCGCGCTCGTCACGGTGGTGGCATGTTACCCGACCACGACCCGCCCGCACTTCACGCCGCAGCCGAATGCTGCGGTGTTGATCGTGGAACTTTTTGTTCCGCAGGCGACGCGCGAAGTGGCCATCGCGCTCGACGCCGATTCGATCCCGGTGCGCCGCACCGAGCCGGCCGATGGGTGGCTCGAAAGCGAATGGTTCGACATCCGTACGATGCGCCGCACGCCGCGCCGGCACTTGGGGCTGGAAGTGGTCAAGGTTCGGGCGTTCATCGATCCCGACAAGGCGAACCACTCGGCGGTGATGATCGAGACAGTGCACATCCCCGTTGCCGATCCGTCGCGCGACGAGCGGTCGCTCGAACGGCAGGTGCCAGCGACGCATCCGATTGCGATCCGGGTTGCCGGAATCGTGAATCGGCTGACGCGTCAGTTCGGTGAACCAAGCATCACTTCTGATCCTGTGCCCGCTCCCGCCGTGCCGCCCGAATCGGTCGCTCCGGCGGCGGACACCAAGCAACCCACCAAGCCCACCAAGCCGTAGTGGCGTTAGACACCCGCAACGCCGACTGGGACGCCTGCCAGGCGATCCTGCCCCGTGTCTCCCGGACCTTTGCACTCTCGATCAGGATGCTTCCCCCGACGCTCTCGCGAGCGACCACCGTCGCATACCTGATCTGCCGCGTCGCCGACACCATCGAAGATGACACGTCGTTACCGCCGGCGACCCGACGAGCCATCCTCCTGCAGTGGCGGTCGGCGATTGCCGGCACGTCGGACCTGCAGGATGCGATCGGTAATGTTGGCCAATCCGCTGACGAGCGGACCCTCATGCATGCCGTCGGTGCCGTGCATCGCTCGTTTCAGGCATTGGCCGAATCCGATCGGGCGATCGTGCGCCGGTGGTCGGTCGAGATGATGGATGGCATGATGTCGTCGCTTCCGGTGGGGCTCGACCCGAACGCGCCGCTGTTTCAAGATATGGCACAGCTCGAGCGCTACTGCTACTTCGTCGCCGGTACCGTCGGTCATATGCTGACCGAACTTTTCCAGGGTCATTGCCACTCGATTCGGGGCAACCGCTTCGCGCGAATGCGCGAACTGTCAACACACTTCGGGCTGGGGCTGCAGTTCACCAACATCATTCGCGATGCGGAGCGCGACCGCCGCGAGGGCCGCGTGTTCGTTCCGGCGACGTTGTGGAAAGCCGAGCAGCTCGAGCCGCGCCAGTTCTTCGACGGGAGCAACGATCAGGCGTCGTGGGCGGTCGTGAATCCATTGCTCGTGAGGGCCGACAAGTTCTTGCGCGATGCGTTCGTGTACTCGATGTCGGTGCCACGGCGCGCGTTCAGGATCCGGTTGTTCTGCATCGTGCAGCTCTTCTTTGCACGTCGTACCCTCGCGCTCGTCCGGCGGAATGCATCCCGTGGCATCGGGACGACGAAGGTCAAGATGTCTCGGCAGGAAGTGTACGCCTTGCTTGCCGTGTCCGCGGTCTTCGCACCGTTCAATTCCGTGCTCGGCCGTCTGTACGCCTGGCTGGGTCACGCGGGGTGATGCACGATCCAGTGCTGGATATCGATTTGCGACGCCGAGCGCGCTACAGTCAGGGCGCCGGTATCCAGCGGATCGTACCCGCAGCAGTTTCGCGACCGCAAACGATCGCCGAGTTGCACGCCGTGCTTGCGGCGGCAGCCCGCGACGGGTTTGCTGTCACGCCGAGGGGGGCCGGGAGTGCGACGGACGGCTCCAATATTGGCGCTGGCGTGGTAGTGGACCTCAGTGGGTTCGAGGCAGGTCGTTGCACGATCGATCCGGCCACGCGGCGCGCGACCACATCGCCGTCGCTCCCGCTGGGTGTGCTTGCCACCGCGGCAGCGCAGCACGGACTCCGCTTGCCGCCCGATCCGTCGAGCGGGGGTTGGGCCACCCTGGGTGGCATGGTCTCAACCAACGCATCGGGTGCGAGAAGCCTGCGCTATGGCAGCGTCCGGCGTTGGGTTCAGGCGCTGGTCCTGGAGACAGTCGACGGTCCACTCGCCCTCGCGCGCGATGCGGAGCCCGATGCTGAGCATCCGGTGATCGCACGGTGGCGTGCGCACGCGGGCCCCTTGATTGCAACACATCACGACGAGATCATCGCGCGCTTCCCAAAGGTGCGAAAGAACAGCGCCGGGTACGCACTTGACGCGTTCCAGGCGAGCGGCGACCTCCTCGATCTCGTCATCGGCGCCGAAGGGACGCTCGGGATCGTGACGGATATCACATGGCAGCTCGACCCGGTGCCGCAGCACCGGGCGTCGCTTCGCGTGGTGTTGCGTGATGGGTTGGCCCTGATGGAAGCGATCGAGGCGCTCCGCGCGTTCGACCCGTCGACCCTCGAATTGCTCGATGCTTCATTTCTTGCGGTAGTAGCCGATCGGGTCGGCGTGTTGGACGACACCGGCGCCTTCTCGCGAGCGGCCGGGCTCCTCCTTGCCGACTTCGAGGGCGACCTGGCCGCCGACGTCGACGCGCGCGCCCGAGCTGCAGGCGATGCCGCGCGGTCTTCTAGTACCGATGTTTGTGTCGCGACCACCAACGCCGACATCGACCGGCTCTGGGCGGTGCGGCATGGTGCGTCGCCAGCGTTGGCCGGACTCACTGACGGGCGCCGTTCGCTCCAGGTGATCGAGGACGGGTGCGTCCCCCCGGAACGCCTTGGCGAGTATCTCGATGCGGTCCGGACAATCTGCGCTGCCGAACAGATCGACGCCGTGATTTTTGGTCATGCAGGCGATGGTCACCTGCACGTAAATCTGTTGCCCGACGTGCGCGACGCCACGTGGGTTGGGCGCGTGCACGCGATCTATGCACACACGACCGACGTGGTCGTGCGGCTCGGCGGCACGCCGTCGGGCGAGCACGGAACCGGGCGGCTGCGCGCGCCGTTGATGCACCAGCTATACGGTACCGCGGTAATAGAGTGCTTTTCAGCGGTGAAGGGCGCCTTTGACCCGGACGCGCGCTTCAACCCAGGTGTCATACTTGGCCAGGATGATCCGTTCGCCACACTCAAGGTTGGGACGGACGCGCCGTCGCTTCCCGTTGGCATCGACGCCTGGCTTGCCATGATCGAGCGCGAGGCCCGGTGGGGCGACGCTCGATGGGACGACGAACCGCCGTCTCGTTAGTTTGCCGGTTCACTCCAACCCCATATGCCCATGCTCAAGGTATACCGCGAACCGGTCGTCACGCTGATCGCTCGCCCGCAGTTTCTCGAACCCGCGCATCTCAGCGTCCAGTGGAGTGGTCCGGGCACCGATGGCGAGCGCTTGGCCGAGTTCGCTGGCCGACTCTGCTACATGAGTCAACACAACCCGGCGGGTCGCAGCACCGCGGAGTACCTGACCAACATCCTTCGCCAGGGCCACGGATCGGTTTTCGAGCACGCCGTGTACGTGGTGCTGATCGAAGGGGTGTCGCGTTCGCTCACCCATGAACTGGTGCGTCACCGTGCGGGGTTCGGATACTCGCAGCTCTCGCAACGGTATGTTGACGAATCCGAAGCGGCATTCGTCGTGCCGCCCGCCATGCAGGGAGATGACGCGCTTGAGGCCGCATGGCTGGCGCAGGTCACCGCCGCGCAAGCGAGTTACGTCGATGCGGTCGAGAAACTGATGGGCCGGTACAGTTGGGTCGAAAACAAGATCCACCGTCGCAAGATGGCGCGCGAAGCGGGGCGATCGTTGCTGCCCAATGCGACCGAAACCAAGATTGTGGTGAGCGGCAACATTCGCGCGTGGAGAACGATGCTCGAGTTGCGCCTGGGGGAGGGCGCCGAGCGTGAGATCAGGCGCTGTGCCGTTCGGGTGCTCGAGACGCTGCGCCGGGAGGCACCGGCATTCTTCAATGACTTCGAGCTCTATCCGGCGGAGGATGGCGAACAGGCAGGGCGGGTGCTGTACCACAAGGTGTAGGGCGCTCTGGCCCGGGGCGCATCGCCTCCTACGACCTGCGACGCGCGACGGCTACATTTCCCGCATATGCCCCCATCTCCGGTCGCACTCGTCACCGGCGCCTCAGCGGGAATCGGGCGTGCTACGGCCCTGGCGCTGGGCCGGGCCGGCTATGCCGTGGCGGTCTGTGCCCGGAGCCGGGAGCCCCTCGACGCGCTCCTTGCCGAACTTGCGGACGAAGGAATCAGCGCGACCGGCCTCCCCTGCGACGTCGGCAATCCGGCCGATGTGCGGGCGCTGGTCGAGCACATTGAGGAGACCCTCGCTCCGGTGGATGTGCTCGTCAACAATGCCGGCATCGGGATTCTCAAACCGTTCGCCGAGCTGAGCCTCGATGACTGGGACCGGACGTTCGCCACGAACGTGCGCTCGATGTTCATCGTGACCAGCGCCGTGCTCCCGGGCATGCGCGAACGACGCCGCGGGTTCATCGTCAATGTGTCGTCGCTCGCCGGACGCAACGGGTTCAAGGGAGGTACCGCGTACGCAGCATCGAAACATGCGGTCCTGGGGTTCTCGTCGTCGCTCGTTCTCGAAGTGCGCCACGAGGGCGTGCGGGTGCTCGCCATTTGCCCAGGGTCGGTCGACACCGAGCTTCGGCGCGGTATGGTTGGCATGCTGGGTGGGTCTCCCGACACGATGCTGCGGGCCGAGGACATCGCCACCGTGATCGTCGACGCCATCTCGATGCCGGCGCGGGCGCTCGTGAGCGAGCTTGATATCCGCCCGGCGGCACCGTGACCGCCGTGGCCCAACTGCAGATCGATCGCTGCGTCTGTCGCAGTACCCTCTTCGCCGACCTGCTCCCGATTGCGCGCGCGCAGAACTGGCGCCTCGACCACCTCATCACTGCCACCGGATGCGGCGGCGGGTGCGGGCTCTGTCGTCCCTATCTGGCTGAGATGCTCGCAACTGGCGCAACGGTCTTTCACGAGATCATCGTCCAGTCGTCCAACGCGGATCGGCCCGCGTGAGCGGCGCCACGCGGCGCTCCGGCTCGTACCAGTCGTCAGCGTCCCCGCAGTCAAATGGGAACCATTCCGAGCGACCCCGGGCGTGGTACGCCGGATTTGTGCGGACCAGATCGTGGCTGTTGCTGACCTTGTTGGCCGGCTGGGTGTCGGTTGCATTGCTGCGCCTCGGCCAAGACGATCTCGGGTTGCTGTTCGCGGCGCTCGCGTCACTCGTGGCCCTCGTCACGATGCGGCGCGGACGCGCGATCACCGACCGACAGAAGGCATCGCTGTCGCTGGCGCTGATTGGGGCGTCGCGCCGCAACCGGGAGCTCGAACGCCTGCGCGACCTCGCGGCCACACTCCTGACCGGCAACGAGCTGGCGACGCTCAATCGCCAGGTGGCGCAGGCTGCGGCCGATCTGCTCGAAGCGGAGGGCGGCGCGATCATGCTGGTTGTGGAAGAGGGACGCTTCGTGAAGGTCGTCGCGGGCGCCGGTCCGCTGATGCCGGCCGTCGGGTCGCTGATTCCGATCGACGCCTCCCTCGTCGGTCATGTGGTGGTGAATGACGAGGCCGAACTGATCGAGGACATCAACATCGATCCGCGCAATCATCCGCACGAAGGACTGTCCGACCGCCTCAAGAGTGCGGCGATGGTGCCCCTCCGCTCGGCGGGGCTCGTGGTCGGTGCGGTGTGTGCGTACAACCGCATCGATGGGAAACCCTTTACCGATCACGATCGGCAGCTGTTGCAGACGCTCGGCGATCAGGTCGTGCTCGGCCTCGATCGCACGACGGTGCTCGAGGAACTGCGTCGCAACGAGCGAATGCTGGCAACGAAGAACAAGGAACTGCAGCGTGCAACGCAGCTCAAGAGCGAGTTTCTCGCCAACATGTCGCATGAGCTGCGCACACCGCTCAACGCGATCATCGGGTTCTCCGACCTGATCCTGACAGAAGGGCTCGGCCCGCTCGGCGAGCAGCAGAAAGAGTTTCTCGAGGCGATTCTCCGCAATGGCAACCACTTGCTTGGCCTGATCAATTCGGTGCTCGACCTCTCGAAAGTCGAGGCCGGCCGGATGACCCTGTCACTCGCCTCGTTCGACGTGCGCGAGGCGATCACCGCGGCCGTGACCGACACAGTCTCGCTCCGCACCGCGAAAGGACAGGAATGTGTGGTGGATCTGCCCGACATGACCGTCGATGTCATGGCCGACGCCACGCGTATTCGACAGATCCTCTTCAACCTGTTGTCGAATGCGTCGAAGTTCACGCCCGAAGGTGGCCGGATTACGGTGTCCGGAGTGCGGACGGTGGCCCCGATGCCGACCATGGCGCAGCCTGCGCGAGCTGGCGATGCCATGAAACTCGCGACCCGCGACGTCGTCTGGGTGTCGGTATCGGATACCGGCATCGGCATTCAGAGTGATGACATGAGCAAGCTGTTCAGGGAGTTCAGCCAGGTCGACTCGACCGCGTCCCGTGCGGCGCAGGGTACGGGCCTCGGACTCGCGCTGTGCAAGCGGTTCGTGGAAATGCACGGCGGGCAAATCGGGGTCGAGTCGATCTACGGCCGGGGGAGCACCTTCTGGTTCCTGATTCCCGTGGACGGTCCCCCCAAGCGACGCGAGCCCATCGCTGAGGTGGCCGCGGCATGAGCCTGGTGCGGCGCATCCAGGCTGCGATCCAGCTGTTGCTGTTCGTAGCTGTCGCCAACGGCGCGCCGTTGGTGGACGCGGCGTTCTTCCACACCGAATCCGCGCATTCCCGTGCCCGGCACATCGAGTCCGCCGATGGACCGGCGTGTCATGCCGAACAGTGCGTGGTGGGCATCGCGACGGTCGCATCCCCGCCAGCGGATCGCCCCGCGTTCCAGCTCCGTACCGAGGAGCCCCGGCGACGTGCCGCGGCGCTCCACGTCGCTCACCGTCCCTTCGGTCGAATTCCCGCGAGTCCAGTAGGTTCCCGCGCTCCACCCGCCTGACCAGCCCTGACAACTCGTGTTCATGTCGCGATCACCGCGGCGTGAGATGCTACGGCGCCCCCGCGTCGTCACCTGTCATGCTGGAAGGAGTGCGCAATGTTCCTCATGCTGCTCGTAGCGGCCCTGGCCGCTGCACCCGGTTCGACCCCGGCCCCGACCCCCTCCGCGTTCGCCTTGCGCGGCCGCGTCACCGATTCCACCGGCGCGCCTCTCGCTGAGGCGCGCGTCATCATCCTCGAAGCGTCGCGGTCGACTCGTACCGATGCCGACGGGCGATACCTGCTCAGCTCGGTTCCCGATGGCACCTATGGCGTGTCGTTCTCGGCGATCGGATATCGACCGCGAGTGATTCGCGTGACCATCCGCGGACAGGATGTCACTGTCAATGCCGCGCTGACACCGACGCTCGTCGAGCTCCCCGCGATCCAGACCACCGCCACGCCCCTGGCCACCTCAGCCCTCGAGTCGCCCCAACCGCTCGCCGTGCTGCAGGGCGCAGCGCTGGGGACGGCCCAGGCCGCGTCGCTTGGAGCGGTGCTCAACGCATTGCCAGGGATGCGCAACTACTCCACCGGAAGCGGCATTGGCAAACCGGTGATTCGTGGCCTCACCTCGAATCGTGTGCTGGTGCTCGAGAACGGCCAGCGCACCGAGAGCCAGCAGTGGGGCGACGAGCATGCCCCCAACGTCGAGACCGCCACCGCTGAACGGATCGAGGTCGTGCGCGGGCCCGCGAGCGTGCTCTATGGATCGGATGCCCTCGGCGGCGTGATCAACGTGGTCCAACGCGAACTTCCCGACGCCACGGGGCAGCGTGGCTTCGTGCACGGCTCGCTCAGCGGTGGCTACGCCACCAACGGCACCGCGCCCGACGCCGCAGTGCTGATCGAAGGGGCGCGCGGAGCGGTTGGCTTCCGCGCAACGGTGTCGGGTCGATCACAGGGCGACATCGCAACACCGACGGGAACACTGGTCAACTCTGGACTGGGAATGACCAGCGGTTCGGCCGCCCTCGGCGCTCGCGGCGGGTGGGGCTCGATCGCGCTGACCTATACTCGGCGCGGCGAGCGGATCGAGATTCACGAAGATCCCGCCGAGGCGGCGGATGCGACGCCGTTCCAACGCATCGGTGCGGGGCGTGCAACGCTCACCGGCAACTTTGCCCTCGGGCAAGCGCGACTCGAGGTCGACCTGGGCTACGAGCAGAATCGGCGTCGCGAGTTCGAGGCCGCCGGGAGCGAGGTGGTGGCCCTCGGACTGCGGTCACGCACCGCAACGGGGAACATCCACCTGCATCACTCCACCGGCGGACGGCTCGCGGGTGTCGTCGGATTGTCGGCGATGCGCACCGATGTCGGCATCTTCGGCGAAGAAGTCCTCGTGCCCGAAACGACGACCGATAACGTCGGCGTGTACGCGTTCGAGCAGCTCGACGCCGGACGGTGGCAGCTCTCCGCCGGCGGGCGGTACGACTACCGACGACTCGACAACGTGGCCAACGACGAGCTCGGACTTGTCGAGGGTCGGCGCACCTGGTCGTCACTCACCGGCAACGCAGGTGTGCTGTTCCGGGTCAGCGAGTCAGTCGCGGCGGTGGGAAACATCGGGCGCGGTTTTCGTGCGCCGTCGGCATTCGAGCTCTTCGCCAACGGGGTGCACGAGGGCACCGTGCGGTTCGAGGTGGGTGACCCCGGTCTGGGCAACGAGACATCGCTGAATGGCGATCTGGCGCTGCGGATGCAGGGCCATGGCGTGCAGGCCGAGTTGGGTGTGTTTCGCAACGCCATCGACAACTACATCTATCCCGATCCGACCGGTGCGATCGACGCGGAATCGGGTTTGCAGATCTACGACATCGCGCAGGGCGACGCCCGGCTCACCGGGGTCGAGGCCGCGTTCGACCTGCACCTCACGCCCTGGCTCCACTTGCGGGGCGGCGCGGACTACACCCGTGGGCACAACACCACCACCGATCAGCCGCTCGCGTTCGTGGCACCGCTGCGCGCCACCTACTCGGTACGCGTTGAATGGGCCGAGACCAGCACGTTCCGCGAACCGTACTTCCAGGTGGGGGGTGAATCCAACACGCGACAGACGCGAGTCGATCCGGACGACGTGGCGCCGGCGGGTTACACCCTCGTCAACGTCGCCGTCGGTACCGGCCTCGTGATCGGACCTCAGCAGGCGCAGCTTGACTTTCAGGTGCACAACGTGTTCGACACGTCGTACCGCACGTTCCTCAGCCGCTATAAGCGGTATGCCGATGATCCGGGGCGGAGCCTGGCGGTGCGGGTGATGATGATGTTTTGATCGATGATCGATGTGCGATGATCGATGTCCAGGTGCGACGCATGCGTCGCACGATCCGTCCGGCCCGCGCCTCTCCCTTCTCGCTTCTCGCTTCTCGCTTCTCCCTTCTCGCTTCTCTCTTCTCCCTTCTCTCTTCTCTCTTCTCGTCGCTACGCCCACACCCCCGCAAGCTCCGCTCGCGCCGCCCACGCGGCAACCGGGGCCGCCAGGATGCGTGCGGCAAACTGTACCGCGAGTTCGTCCTCGGGTCGGAACCAGTCGGCGGTCTCGCTGCCGAGCCACAGCCATCCGACCATTTCGCCACCGAGTTCGAGACGCGCGGCAAGAACCGATCGGACCCGTCCGGTGGCGCGCGACTCAAGATCCGTCGGCCATCGCTGTCCGATCGCGTGCAGGTCGGGAATGCGCGCCAGCGACGCTGATCCGAGACCATGGACGATCGCATCGATCAAGTCGACGATGTCGGGAGAAAGGTGCGAGGGTGTCGCAACGCGCGGCGCGCCAACCAGGGCCCAGCAATCGGGAGCGGGCGCCACCGCGACGAGGACCAGGCGATCGTGCGGCAACTGATTCGCCAGCGCATCCGACGCGAGTTGCACCACGTCAGGGCCTTCCCGACCGCGCGCAATTGCGTCGAGCAGTCCCTCGGCGACGCCGGCGATCAACGCTGTGCGTTCCTCAACCGCCGGGGGCGGAACGATCCACGCCGCTGCGGCGAGCCTGCGACACGTCGGTGCCAGCGCCGCGGCGATTCGGTGCAGCGTCCGATGATCGGCGAGTCGATACGTGTCGGCCGCAAACGACGCGGTCAACACCAGGCCGACGTCCTGCACTTCGTCGCGCACCGCCACCGCCATCACCGACTGGTAGCCCGAACTCCGCACCCGATCTTCGAGACGGAAGAGGCCTTCCTGGGCGATGAGCGGTTCGGCCGCGGGCGGGGTGAGGTGGTCTGCGTCCAGTGCCAGCGGCCCGACCAGCAGGGTGCCGCCCCGCGAGGGGTGAATCCAGAGCGCCAGCAGGTCAAGTGGCAACGACGTCGCAACCGCGCCCTGCAGCGCCTCATGCCACGCGGCGAGCTCAGCCAGGCTGGGACGCCGGCCGGGCGACACGATGATCGGGACGAAGGGTTCGTCGGGCGGGAGGGGATGCTCCATGATCAACGATACGGTTGCAGGGGGCGTGCCATGGAGGGGCTGCCCAGCTGCGGCCAGCCTGTCCTGAGCGAAGCGAAGGATCCAGGCCGCAGGGGCATTCGGCATGAGGCATGGGCCATGACGTGCCGTACCAGCTGCTTGATATACCCCCTACCCCTATGTAGATTGAGGTCTGCCCCCGATCGGGAGATAGACATGTCGAAAACCGTCACCCTGCACATCGAAGGAATGAGCTGCGGCCACTGCCTGAAGGCTGTGAATCAGGCACTGCACGCGGTACCGGGAGCCCACGTCGTGTCGGTGCAGATCGGCCGCGCGGTCGTCGAAACCGGCGACGACGGACCAAGCGAGGACGCTCTGGTCGCAGCGGTTGACGCCGCCGGCTACAACGCGACGCTGGCCACGGGCTGACCGTGCGCCCATTGGACTGGGCCGTCATCGCGGGCGGGGCCCTCGCAATCTTCGCCGTGAACTGGTGGTTCTTCGTCGCCGGTCGAGTGCGCACGGTGGCATCGCCGCGCAAGAACGCCACGCATGACTGAGGCGCTGGCGCAGCAGCCGGTCGCCCGGGTGACGCTCGGCGTGGAGGGAATGACCTGCGCGGCGTGTCAGGCCCGGGTGCAGCGCGCACTCGAACGTGAACCTGGAGTGGGCGACGCATCCGTCAACCTGATGCTCGCCAATGCGGCGGTCCGCTTTGATCCGGCACTGACGTCGCCGGAGCGACTTGTCGAGGCGATCCAGGCGACGGGGTACGAAGCCAGCCTTCCCGTTTCGGGGCAATCGGTTGCCGCTGAACAGTCCGCACGGGACGACGCACAACTCGCCGAGTACGTGGTGTTTCGACGAAAGGCAATCGCGAGCGGCTTCGCCGGTGCGATCGCAATGATCGTGTCGATGCCATTGATGGCAGCGGGGGCACACCCGCACGGTGGCGCCGATCCGTTCATGGCATGGGCCATGGGGACGATGACCCCGCTGCTGAGTCGAGTCATACCGTGGCTCTACGACGTACCTGCTGCGGCGCTTTCGTGGTCGCTGCTCGGGATCACGCTGGTCGTGATGATGTGGGCCGGTCGGCACTTCTACGTTCGTGCGTGGGCGGCATTCTGGCACCACTCGGCCGACATGAACACCCTCGTTGCCATCGGCACCGGGGCCGCGTTCATCTATTCGGTTGTTGCAACCGTTGCGCCGCAGGTGTTCACGTCGCGCGGACTGGCGCCCGATGTGTATTACGAGGCGGTGATCCTGATCATCGCATTCATCCTGGCAGGAAACGCGCTGGAGGCGCGAGCCAAGCGAAGCACCGCGACCGCGCTCAAGGCACTGGCTGCGCTCCAGCCCCCCACCGCACGGGTCGTGCGTGGCGGCGACGAATTGGATCTTGCGGTCGAGGACGTGCGCGTCGGTGACATCATCGTGGTCCGTCCCGGTGAGCAGGTTGTCGTCGATGGTGATGTCGTCGTGGGCGAGAGCGCGGTCAATGAAGCGATGCTCACTGGCGAATCGATGCCCGTCGCGAAGGCCGCCGGCAGCCGGGTGATCGGCGGCACTATCAATGGCACCGGGATGCTGCGAATCCGCGCGACGACGCTCGGTGCCGATTCCGTCCTGGCGCGCATCGTGACGTTGATGCGCGACGCACAGGCATCACGGGCGCCAATCCAGCGACTCGCCGACCAGATCAGCGGCGTGTTCGTGCCGGTCGTGGTATCCCTCGCCATCGTGACGTTCGTGGTCTGGTTTGTCGTGACACCGGATGCGTCGGCGATTCGTGCCGTCGCGGCGAGCGTGGCGGTGCTCATCATCGCGTGCCCGTGTGCGATGGGGCTCGCCGTACCAACGGCGGTGATGGCGGCGACCGGTCGTGGCGCCCAGCGCGGTGTGCTGATCAAGGGCGGTGAAGCGCTGCAGCGCGCTGGCGACGTCGATACCGTGGTACTCGACAAGACCGGAACGATCACCGAAGGGAATCCTGCGGTGACCGATGTGATCGGTGTGCCGGGGAGCGCGATCGACTCCGATGAGCTGCTGATGATGGTCGCGTCGCTTGAGCGTGCGTCGCAGCATCCGCTCGGCGCCGCGATTGTGCGCGAGGCGGGCGATCGTGGCGTTGCGCTGGCATCAGTCGAATCATTCCAATCGGTCACCGGCAAGGGCGCGCTCGGCGTGGTGGGTGGTCGCACGGTCATGGTCGGCAACGCGGCGTTGCTCGCCGACTGGTCGATTGCGGTGGACCTGCTCGAAGTCCACGCCACGCGCCTCGCCAGTGCCGGTCGGACGGCGGTATTCGTGGCGATCGATGGCGCACTGGTCGGCTTGATCGCCGTGGCCGATCCGATTCGCGGCACGTCCGCCGCGGCAATCGCTCGCCTTCATGCGATGGGGCTGCGGACCGTCCTGCTCACGGGTGATCGGGCTGCCACGGCACACGCGATCGCGCGTGAGGTCGGCATCGTCGCGGTCGTCGCGGGACTGCTTCCCGAGGGCAAGGTTGCGGAGATCGAGCGCCTGCAGCGGGAGGGGCACGTGATCGCCATGGTCGGCGACGGCGTGAACGACGCACCGGCATTGGCTCGCGCAGACATCGGCATCGCCATGGGTGGTGGCGCCGGTGTCGCGATCGACGCGGCCGATGTGGCCCTGATGCGTGAGGACCTCGGCGGAGTGGCCGACGCGATCGCGCTCTCGCGTCGCACCATGCGCACGATGCGCCAGAACCTCTTCTGGGCGTTCGGCTACAATGTTGTCGGCATTCCGATCGCAGCCGGCGTGCTGTATCCCTTCACCGGCATCCTGCTGTCGCCAATCCTGGCGAGTGCCGCGATGGCACTGAGCAGCGTTAGCGTGGTGACGAATTCATTGCGCCTGAAGAAAGCATGAACGAGAAGGGAGAAGGGAGAAGCGAGAAGCGAGAAGGGAGAAGGGAGAAGCGAGAAGGGAGAAGCGAGTACTCTCATGTCACACGGACCAGGGCCACCGATGAAGCCCACTCACGCGATTCACCTGCCTGCCGAGACCAGGGTCGCCCTCGCCAAGCGACTGCGCCGGATCGAGGGGCAGGTTCGCGGGCTGCAGAAGATGATTGACGAAGAGCGCTACTGCGCCGACGTGCTGGTGCAGATCGCGTCGGTGCAGGAGGCGCTGCGCGGCGTGGGGAAAGTCCTGCTGCACAATCACCTGACGCATTGCGCGACGGCCGCAATCCGTTCTGGTGATCCGGATGATGCGGAGCGGACGGTGAAGGAGCTCGTTGAATTGTTCGGGAAGTAGCCCCGTAGGTGCGACAGGCATGTCGCACCTGCATGTGCCTACGGTTGCGCGGCCACCTTCCGCATGTCCGTGCTCACGGTCCGCATCGCCCCCAGCATCACCACGCCACCGAGCAGCGCCACGGATGGCAATACCATCACTGCGCGATCGAGGCCAAAGCGGTCGGAGAGCATCCCCACGAGGGGCAAGGCGATGGCGTCGCCCGCGAGGTGGATGAACAGCAGGTACGCGCCGATGACGGTGGCACCGATGCGCGCCGGCACCACGTCGAAGATCACGGCGGTGAGCGGCCCGTTGTACCACGAGAGCAGGAAGAATGCGATCGCAAACACCGGCATGAACACGTCGATGTCGCGTAGCGTCATGAGCCAGATCGCGAGCGGTCCGCCCAGGAGAAAGCCTGCGGCCACGGTGATGACACGACCGCGGTCGGTCCAGCGGCGGAGCCAGTCCGCGATGAATCCGCCGGCAAGCACTCCCAGGACCCCGGCAAGCAGCCCCCACCGGCCGAGCAACGACGCCGCGGTGCCGGCGCTGAGCCCGAACTCGCGCGCCATGAAGGTTGGTCCCCATCCGACGAGGCCGTTCATGCCGAACGAAATCATCGCCCCCGCGACGAAGATGTACACCAGCGTCGGCGTGCCCAGCACAATCCGTCCGGCGCGCACTAGGTCATCGACGGCGCTCTCGAGTTCCGAAGTGAACGGAGTTTCGGCCCGACGATCGGTGCGCAGCAGCCGCACCCATCGCCAGATGGTCAGCGCGAGCCCGATGCCGATGGCGCTGCCCAGCACTGCCGTGTCAATGGCGGAGTTGGCACCGTAACGTTGCGTCAGGATGTACGCCGCGACCAGGCCAATCAACGTGAAGATGATGAGCGACAGAAACTGGCGGACGACGCCGCGGACGCCGAGCTCAAGCTCACGAAGGAACAGGCCTACGGTGAGCGGTGTTTCGGTGCGGGTGGGATCGACCAGTCGAGATGCGGCCGCTGCGCAGAGAAACCCCGGCAGGCCAACCGCCATGAACGCGACACGCCAGCCGTAGATCGACTCGAGCCAGCCGCCGAGGAGCAGGCCCAGCACACCGCCGACCGGAATGCCCGCCGCGAAAATGCCCATGGCCATCGCCCGATTGCGGCCCGGGAAGTAGTCGGCCACCATCGATGACGCGGCTGGTCCGTACGCGGCCTCTCCCACGCCCACGGCGGCACGACAGACGAACAGTTGCCAGTACGTGCGGACCAGCCCGCCCATGAACGTGAACGCACTCCAGAACGCGACGCCACCGGCGATGACTGCCTTGCGGCTCTTCAGGTCGCTGATGACGCCGAACGGCAGCGCGGCGAGCGAGAACACCAGGATGTACGCCGAGCCCAGCCAACCGAGCTGGGCATCGGTCAGCGACAGGTCGCGTTTGATCGGCTCGAACAGCGCAAAGATGACGTTGCGGTCGAGGTAGTTGAGCAGGTTGATGAACGCGAGAAGTGCGAGCGCCCTGAACGCGCGCTTCCGGTTGGCCTCGGCTCGCTCAGGTTCGCCGTTCAGCGGCGTCTCGACCGACGTCAGGGTTCGACCGATCGAATGCCAAGGCGGCGCCGGGTCTCGACCACGACGCGAACGACTTCTGCGGGGTCGTCCGTCACGATGAACATGTTTTCATCACCCGGCGCAATCTTCCCTTCGGCGAGCAGTGTCCCCGTGAGCCAACCAACCAGCCCACTCCAGTAGCTGACCCCGAAGAGCACCACCGGGAAATCGGTGATCTTGTTCGTCTGGATCAGGGTGAGCGCCTCGAACAACTCATCGAGTGTGCCATACCCGCCCGGAAACACCACGAACCCGATCGAGTACTTGATGAACATCATCTTGCGGACGAAGAAGAACTTGAAGTCGAGTGAGCGGTGCAGGTAAGGATTGCTGTACTGCTCGTGCGGCAACTCGATGTTGCAGCCGATCGACGTCCCGCCCGCCTCGAATGCCCCCTTGTTGGCCGCCGCCATGATACCGGGGCCGCCGCCGGTGATGACCGGAATGTTCGCCTTCGCGAAGAGCCTGCCGGTCTCTTCGGCAGCGGCGTACATGGGATCGGATGCCAGCGTACGCGCCGAGCCGAAGATCGAGATCCCGCCCGCAACGTCCTGAAGGTTATCGAATCCCCACACGAATTCTCCCAGGATGCGGAGTACCCGCCATGAATCGGAGTTGCGCCGGATCCGCAGTGTGTCGGCATCAACCGGAATGTTGAGCAGCACCTCATCTTCGGTGAGGCGCGGCTGCTCCTTCAGGGGAACCGTGGTTCCTTGTTGTACTGGCTCGACCATCGAGCAATCCTCTGCGGGCGTTGGACGTGGAATATAGAGACTCGGAGTCCGCCACACGGTGCCCTGCCGCAGGTGACAAGGATCATCGCCTGCCGTACGTTCCACCCCGTGCATGCCGACATCGAACCCCGCTATCGCGGGTCGTGGACCGTACTGGTGTCCCGCCTTGCCATCCGGGCGCTAGCCTCGCCCCGATTGGCGTACGACCTGCTTCGCATGGCGTGGGTGTTCCGGCGCCGAGGCTGGCTGCGCCGTGCACCGTTCCTCCCCATACCCGACCCGACCTACCTGCGGTGGCGGATGTACACGGCGTATGGGCATGATGACGCGGTACCACCGATGGACGACGTGATTCGCTTTGCGCGGTGGCGTCGGGAAACGATGGGACTGTGAGGCGTCGCGATGGTCGGTGAACTCCCGCACGTGGTGATCATCGGCGGCGGGTTCGCTGGCCTGTACCTCGCCCGTGGTCTCCGACGTGCGCCGGTTCACATCACGGTCGTCGACCGGCGCAATCATCACCTCTTCCAGCCGATGCTGTACCAGGTTGCCGCCGCCGCGCTCTCGCCGCAAGACATCGCGGCACCCATTCGTTCGGTGCTCCGCAGTCAGCGCAACACCGATGTCCTACTCGCTGAGGCCGCACGGGTGGACGTCGTCGCGAAGGTGGTCGAGCTGGCCGATGGCGCGCGCCTGGCGTACGACTACTGCGTAGTGGCCACGGGTGCCAGACACTCCTACTTCGGGCACGACGAGTGGGAAGACTTTGCGCCCGGCCTGAAGAGCATCGACGATGCGCTCGACGTGCGTCGCCGGATGCTGTATGCGTTCGAGCGCGCCGAGCGCGAACCCCTCGCCGAACGGCGCAACGAATTTCTCACATTCGTTGTGGTGGGTGGCGGACCGACCGGTGTCGAGATGGCCGGCGCAATCGCCGAGATCCGGCGATTCGCCTTGGCGCGCGACTTCCGCCGTATCGACCCTCGCGAGGCGACCGTCATGCTACTCGAGGCCGGCCCCCGGATCTTGCCGTCATACCCGGAGGCGCTGTCGGTGCGAGCCAAACGCGACCTGCGCGGGCTCGGCGTCGACGTGCGGGAGAACACACGCGTCACACGCATCGCGGCGACGTCGGTCGAGGCGTCGGGGTGGGTCATCCCAACGACCACCGTCGTATGGGCGGCTGGCAACCAGGCCAGCCCGCTCACGGCGACCCTTGGTGCGCCGCTGGACCCGGCGGGACGGGTGCTGGTCGAAGCCGACTGCAGCGTGCCCGGACATCCCGAAGTGTTCGTGCTGGGTGACGCGGCGGCGTTCATGCACGGTGGCGACGGCACGACGCCACTTCCCGGGGTCTGCCCGGTGGCCATGCAGATGGGTCAGTTCACTGCCCGGACCATTCGCGCCAATCTCGCCGGCCGGCCGCGCAAGCCCTTCTCCTACTGGGACAAGGGGCAGCTGGCCGTGATCGGGCGCGGTCACGCCGTGGCCGATATTGGACGGTTCGAGTTCGGCGGTGTTGTCGCGTGGTTCACCTGGGCGTTCGTTCACATCTTCTTCCTGATCGGGTTCCGCAACCGCGTCATGGTGCTGCTCGAGTGGTCGTGGGCCTACCTCACGTACTCACCCGGAGCGCGGCTCATCACCGGCGAAGGCGTGCCGCGGGCGCAACTCACCGTGACGGGCGAGCGGGTCGTTCCCGCGCGGATCGCATCGGATCGATCATGATCACCACGGCAGCCGAAGTGAAGGCCGAAGCGGCGCGCATCGGATTCATTGCATCAGGCATCTCGTCGCTCGCGCCGAGCGATCGCAGCGACGCGCTCGATCGGTGGCTCGCGGCGGGGTATGGCGGGACGATGCGATACTTGCACCGGCAGGCGAAGCGGCGGAAGACGCCGGCATCGGCCACACCCGGTGCGCGAGTCGCGGTCATGGTGCTCGACAACTACGCCGCTCCGGCGGATGAACGACCGCGCCCGGGCGACGCGTTTCGCATCGCTGCCTACGCCCGCGGAATGGACTATCACCTGGTCACGCACGGTCGGCTGCACCGCCTCGCCGAATGGCTGTTGGCTCGCGGGGCGCTGATCGCGCATGTGTGGGTCGACGATGGGCCGGTGCCCGAACGCGAACTTGCCGAACGCGCTGGCTTGGGTTGGATCGGCAAGAACACGATGCTGATCCATCCGCGCGGCGGCTCGTACACCTTCATCGGCGCGGTGTTTACCGACCTCGCGCTGCCCGTCGACGCACCGATCGCTGTTGATCTCTGTGGCAGCTGCACCCGTTGCCTCGACGCATGCCCGACTGGCGCGATCGTCGACGATCGGGTGGTCGATGCGACGCGCTGTCTGTCATACCAGACGATCGAGCACAAGGCCGATCCGCCGGCCGGGCTCCGGCCGCATTGGGACAACTGGGCGTTCGGCTGTGACGTGTGCAACGATGTGTGCCCGTGGAACGTCAAGTTTGCGGTACCGACTACCGTGCCCGAGTTTTCGTCACGCCGCGATCCGGATCGCACTGATCCCGAGGTGTTCGAGCGGATGGACGACGACGAATTTGCCATGCGATACGCCGACACGCCGCTCGCGCGACCGGGACTCGCCCGGATGCGCCGTAACGTGCGTCTGGCGGTCGCCACGCGCCCGGATCCTGGACACCCATGACCCCGACCCTGCATTCCGCTGCGATCTTTGTCACCGACCTCGAGCGGGCACGCGCCTTCTACGAAGACGTGCTCGGCCTGCCGATCGCGCGTGCCGGGTCGTTCGGCTTCGAGTTCCTCGATACCGCGACGCACCTCGGCGTACACCCCGCGACGCACCCCGAATCGCGAGCATTGGTTGGCCGCCACACCGGGCTCACCTTCCGCGTTCCCGAATTGCTCGCGTTCTGCACCCGATTGAGCGAGCTCAGTGTGCGGTTCGTTGCCGAGCCGACCCAGCAGGGTTTTGGCATCATGGCGATGGTGGCCGACCCGGATGGCAATATCATGGCGCTGTGGGAAGACAACGTGAGTCCGGCACAGGAACCGGCACCCGCGTGAGCGTCGCTCGAGAGTTTGCGAGCGACAATACCGCGCCGGCGCATCCCGCCGTCCTCGAGGCAATTGCGGCAGCCAACACGGGCCCGGCGCACGCGTACGGCGCCGATGCGTGGACCGCACGCGCCGAGGCATGGTTCCGCGACACGTTTGGTGAGGGCACGTCGGCGTTCCTGGCATGGAACGGCACCGGCGCCAACGTGATCGCGTTGCAGGCGGCGCTTCGCCCGTGGCAGGCAGTCATCTGCGTGCGGCAGGCCCACATCAACGTGGATGAGTGCGGCGCCCCCGAACGATTCGCCGGGTGCAAGTTGATCGACGTGCCCACGCCCGACGCCAAGCTCAGTGCGGCGCAGCTCGAGGCGGCGATCACCGGTGTCGGGATCGAACACCAGGTGCAACCGCGGCTGGTGTCGTTGACCCAGACCACCGAGTACGGCACCGCGTACAGCCGGGATGAACTCGCAGCGCTCTGCGATCTGGCGCACGCACACGACATGCTGGTGCACGTCGACGGCGCGCGGATCGCGAACGCCGCCGCCAGCCTCAACCTGCCGCTGCGCGCGTTCACCCGCGACGTGGGCGTTGACCTGCTCTCGTTCGGGGCCACCAAGAACGGCGGTATCGGCGCAGAAGCCGTCGTCGTCTTCGATCCCGAGCTGGCGCGCGACCTGCGGTTCATTCGCAAGCAGTCGGCGCAGCTCGCGTCAAAGATGCGCTTTCTCGCCGCGCAGTTCATCGGGCTCGCCAAAGGTGATCGATGGCTCGCGAACGCGAGCCATGCAAATGCGATGGCGCTTCGCCTCGCCGACGGAGTGCGCGATCACGTTGGGGTCACCATCACGCAGCGGGTCGAATCGAACGCGGTGTTCGCCATGATCGACCCGGCGGCGACGGTACGATTGCAGGAGAGGTTTCACTTCTATGTCTGGGACGACACCACGGGTGAAGTCCGCTGGATGACGAACTGGGCCACCACCCCGGCCGACGTGGATGAGTTCATCGAGGCGATCACCGATGCTCTGCCGGCCTGATCGCCACTGCCTCTCGGCGTTTGCCATGTTCGTTGTGGTGTCGCTGCTGATGGTGTTCGGCAGTACCCTGGTCTGGGACGACGCGGTGCTGCGCGAGATTGGCGACACGCGCACACCGGGCATCACCAACCTCATGCTGCTCGCCACGATGCTCGGCGATGGGGTGATCGAGGCGCCCTTTGCGCTTGGTGTGATGGTGCTGCTCTGGCGCTTGCGACGGGGGCAGGCGGCGCAGCGTTACGCCCTGGCCGCGCTGAGTGGCTGGGCCCTGTATGCCCTGGCCAAGGCGGCGTTCCAACGCGAGCGTCCGTCGATCATCACGCGACTGCACGACGCCGGGTGGTATTCATACCCGAGCGGTCACGCGATGCTCGCGCCGCTGGTCTGGAGCTTTGCGCTCATCCTGCTCGCCGAGTCGGTGACGTCACGAGCGGCGAGAATCAGCATGATGATCCTCGCCGTGCTGATTCCGATCGCGATTGCGATCTCTCGTGTGTATCTCGGAGTCCACTACCCCAGTGACGTGCTCGGCGCGTTGCTGCTCGGCACCGCCTGGATGCTGCTCTGGCGCGCCGTACCGCCACCTGGTGAGAGTGCGTCGTCCACTCCCGCGGCGCGGTAACCGATTTGCTCGGCCAGTTCACGCGCTGCATCGAGATCGGCCGTCAGCGATCCCGCCCCCGCGTGTCCTGCCGTCATCCGCGTCAGCCCGAGCCGCAGCGTTTCGATGGCGGCCACCGACATCTCTGTACCAGCGTCCAGAACTTCGATCGCTGTATCTGGTTCGTCCCGACGGTTCGGAGCCGCGCGAGATTACAGCGGGCACCGCAGCGTATAGCACGCCGAGCTGGTC
>JANMSC010000231.1:0-7170 GCA_031388885.1 Gemmatimonadales bacterium
CAGGACGGATAGCGAGGGAGTTGGCCCAAACACAACTGTAGGGACAATCGGGTACAAACGCGCGCGCCTGGGTTGGATCGACGATACCAGGCGCCTTGAGTTGCCGCTTGGACCGGAGCTCCGAACCACACTCACGTTCTCGTCGTTCTTCGGCATCCCCACTCCGGGGTCGCTCGACTACGTCGAGGTACCACACCGCGGCGGCGAGAGAATGACCGTCGAGGCGCGGCAGCAGAGTGGTCCATACGACGTGCTGGTCCCTCACAGCGGGGTTGTGCTGCACGAGTTCATGGGCATGCCACGGTTCAGGGCCGCCCTCGCTCCGCGCGACTCTGCGCTCGTCGCCGTGCGGCCAGGGCCGCTGTACGACGATCCGCTGCGCGGCTTTCGTGTCGAGGTGCTCGGTGCATCGGCGGATGGCTTCGACACCCGGATCACCAACGGGTGGAGGGTGACGGCAGCGGTCGTCGGCGGTGGGACGGTGTCGGGATTGGGTGCGCCCTGCACGGATACCTGCACCCTGATTGCGACGTCGCCCGGCCAACAGGTGGTGCTGACCCCTCAACCGGGTGCAGGACCGGCGTTCATCGGGTGGGCCGGTGCATGTACTGGCACGGGCGCATGTTCCATCACTACCAACGCCACTGCGACGAGCGTGACCGCGGTTTTTGGCGACGTTCAAATACTTGCCAACCCGACGCGACCATACGCCTACTCCGGACGCCCGTACACCGACGAGCTTCAGGCATTCGGCGCCACGGGCACCAGCTGGGCCCTCGTGGCCGGCGCACTGCCGCCCGGGCTCTCATTGCACACCACGACCGGCACGGTCGGCGGGACCGCAACTACTCCCGGCATCTACCAGTACACTGTCCGGGTGACGTCTGGCGCAGCCCAGGTCAGTCGCGTGTTCTCAACCGAAGTACGCCGGCCATTGACGATCACGGTGACGTCGTTGTACGCGATCGTTGACGAGCCGTTCGATCGACCGGTCTCGACCCACGGGGGTGAGGGGGCATCGGTGTGGTGGGAGGCGCGAAGCTTGCTCGCTGGCGGGTTGGGCGGACCGGACGATCTCACGCTGGGTCGTGACGGGCGGATCACGGGCACCCCGCGGCACATTCGCGACAGCACGCTGACGATCCGGGCCCACTGGGACACGACCGTCGTCGAAGCTGTGGTGCGCATTCGCGTGATCGGACGACCCATCATCGCGTCACCAGCGACGCTGCCCGCGGCAATTCTCGGCGATCGGTATCGCTACGACCTCCAGTCGGGAGGCCCACCCGACGAGGTCGAATGGGCACTGTTGTCAGGCGCGCTGCCTGCGGGGATCACCCTGAGCGTTCGAGGCGTACTGGAAGGAGAGCCCACCGTGGCGAGCACCCAGTCGTTCACGGTGGTCGCTCGATTCGACACTTTGGCGACCCAGCGCACGCTTTCGCTCTCGGTGCGGCCGCCCGCGATCAGCGCCTCTCGATTGCTCGACGCGCTTCTGCGCAACGGCGCGCTCGCGCCCTCCCTCAACAACTACCTCGATGCCATCGGCAACCGTAATGGTCGCTTCGATGTCGGCGATGTCCGCGCGTGGCTGATCGAGCAGGGTGTCATCACGCCTGGCGCTACCGCGGTCGACGCGGTCCGCGCCCTCACCGCCCTGTCGGAGCGTGTCCAGTGAAACGATCAATCTGGCTCGTAGTGGTCGCGGCAGGATGTACGGTGACCACGGCTCCACCAGTCGACGAGCCGGCCGTTCCGGCAACTGTTTCAGTCATGGTCACTGGGAGCGACCTCGGCGCGGCCGTCATCCGGATCGAAGGTCCGGCGCCAGGTGCAACACTCTCGACCGTGCCAGCGTCGCTGCATGTTGTGTCCGACACTGTCGGCACGGCGGTTGTCATCGCAGTGTTCGGCGACAATATCGATGGGCTGATCGGGCGCCTCGTGCTCGGGCGGGGGAGTGATCTTCGCCTGTACAAGGTCACCGTGTCGTCAGCAGCCAGCACGTCGAACAGCGAACTCGCGCCTGGTGCGGTGACCGTTCGGCTGGTAAAGGGTGGGACATAGCGCGCGTCAGGCGTAATGCGGGCTCGTGGCTTCAGCGACAAGCTCGACCGCTGGTCAATGCCTCTCAGTACTGCTCGATCAGCGCCCGCGACAATCGCTCCTTGACCCGAGCGCTGAATGGGCGCGCGCGCCATTGCTTCAAGTTGATCTCTTTCGACTTCCCGAAGTCTTCGACCAAGCCCGCCTCGATCTCGCCGGCGAGCCCGGCATCGCGAATTACGAGCAGGTTTTCCTCGTTCAGCTCCATGCTCCGCTCGTCAAGGTTGGCCGAGCCGACCACCGACACGATGCCGTCTACCACCACCACCTTGGCGTGCATCATGGTCGGCTGATATTCGTAGATCCTGACACCGGCGGAAAGCAGCTCGTCGTAGTGGGTGTGGCCAGCGAGTCTGACCGGCCGGGCATCGGTGGTGCCTCCTGGGACCAGGATGCGCACGTCGACACCTGCCTTGGCCCGGTCGGCGACGATGCCTCGGAGTCGCTCGTCGGGAATGAAGTACGAGTTCGACAGGTACAGGCGCTCACGGGCCGAACGGAAGGTCAGCCACTGACAAACCCGGATCGGCTGATCACTGTCGCTGGGTGAGCTGATGACGGCCACGCCAACCGCATCGCCGTACGAAGAGTCCGGCTCGGTCGGCGGTTGGGGAAAATACCGCGGGCCAGCGATAATCTGGCCGCAGCAATACATCCAGTCGTTGCAAAAAGCTGCCTGCACTCCACCGACGAGCTGCCCCGTGACCATCGTCATGCTGTCGCGCCACTCTGCCCTGGTGCGGGCCTGGCCCATCCACTTGTCGGCGACGGCCGCACCTCCGGTGAATCCCACGGTGCCGTCGATCACAATCGCGCGCTGATGCGACCGCTTGAACACGCGCACGAGGGAATACCACTGGATCGGCCGGAAGAACTCCAGCTGGCAGCCGCCGTCGCGCAGGCGCTGACGGTCCTCGCCGTTGAACTTCATCGCGCCGAACGCATCGGGCAGCACCCTCACCTCGACGCCCCGTCCGGCGGCTCGGACGCACGCGTCGATCACCCGATCGCTCAACACGCCAGACTCCCAGATGTAGCACTGGAAGTTCACCGTGTCGGTGGCGTTGTCGATCGCCTCCAGGATCGCACCGAAGAACGCATCGCCGTTCTGCAGGATGCGCGCGGTTCCGCCGTTCAACACGGGGCTGCTCAGGGCACCGACGAGCAACTCGGTGAACTCGTCGGAGCCCGCCGGTGGATCATCGTCGCAGGAGAACTGTGGCTTGTGAAAATCGGGAAGGAAGAGCGACGATATGACCATGACGAGCGCGAGGAATCCGATTACGATCATCACCCATCCCCACCAGTGCAATCCACCGAGCGGATCCATGTCAGGCTCCTGGTTCTGGATCGAGGCTGATCATTGCCAGGAGCGGATGGTGATCCGATCCGAAGACGTACCGCCCGGCGTCGCGCAGGTTCTCATCGAGGCGCTGCACGGCGACGCGGCGGATGCGCTCGCCCCGATTGGCGAGGAGAATCCAGTCAAGCATCAGGCGCGGTTGCCGGTGGTAGGTGTGCGGCCACGTGATGGCCACCTCGGGTATCCCGGTGACGAAACCAGCGTCGACCAGGGCACGGAAGGCAGGTTCACGGCGGTGCCGCACCAGGTTGAGATCGGCGCCCAGTAGCTGTGGCATCTGCGGGTCCACGGGCATCGACGAGATAAGGCCCTGGACCTGGGCGAGCCGTCCACGCAGCCCCAACAGATCGAGGGCCGATCCGCCGCGAGGATCCAGGTGGGCGGCGTGCACCCGAATCGGCAGGCCATCCAGCACCACGGTGGCTGAGACCGCAACCCGTCGCTGCATCGCGAACGGCAGCTCAGTTGCCAACGTATCCACAAGTGGCAAGTCCGACAGAATCGCGTTGCCGCGATCGCTGTGGTACGGTCCGTTCCGCATCGACGGGGCATAGCGATGGTTAAACTTAAGTTGTTCGGCGACTGCTCGGATCTCATGCTCACGGCGGCTGCGGCCCGAGAAATCCCGTCCGCCATGGCCGTTGGATGCCGCGGGTATCGAGTCATCCGCACGATATGCTTCCTGGATCAACGCCACGATCGGCGTATCACGCGGAATTCCGGTGGCACTCCAGCTTCCGTCACGGATCCGCGACACGATTCCGGCGAGGTCGCCCCGCCCTATCCACATGTTCCAGGAGAGGACGACGACGGTACGCACCGGATCAAAACGCCGCGGTGGACCATCGACGGCGAGCGCGGCTCCGACGTTGTCTCGCCACGCGTCGAGCGGTGCATCGGTACCGGCTGCGACTCGGCGGCTGAGGATGATATCGGGCATGTTGGTCGTGATTGGGGTGAGGCGTGCGGCGTCAAGTTACCGAACTGGTCGATAGGTGATAGTCGATAGAATCTCATTTCCGAGCACCGTAACGATGCCCGCACGAGACGCTATCGACTATCACCTATCGACCAGTGCGGTCAGGTGTTGCCAACCGGCACGACCGATGATTCGTGCTGCTCAGCGCCCATCGCCGTCAGCATCACCCGGAAGCGCCCGCTCGACGCGGTGCCAGGCATCCCGTGTGGCGTACTTCGCCTTGTCCCAACCGAGGCTTGCCGAGTCCTTGGTCGCCTCCCAGTCACGCTCCAGCTCCGTCTCAACGTCGTCGAACTGCTTCCCCTCGTACCGGCCGTACGCTTCCCACCCATGGCGGTATGCCGGCTGGTACGTCTCGTACGTCGCGCCCGCCGCGTACGGCTGTGCGCTGTAGTTGGTCCGCCAGTACGCGTCTTCGGCCGTCGGATTGACCGCTTCCGCCACACCCTTCCCGGTCAGGCCGCCCATCACTGCGCCGGCCACGCCGCCGATCACGGCGCCCACCGGGCCGCCGACCGCGGCACCCGCAACCGCACCCGCGATGCCGCCACCGCCGGCACCCAGGCCGGTACCGACGGGATGCGCGCCTGGCGCGCCAGTGAGCGGATCAGGGTTGGTGTCAGTGTTACGAAAATCTGAAGTGTCAGTCATGAAGCCACCTCGAGTAGGTCGTTAGTCGTGAGCGTGCATTGCAGCACCGCGATCTCGGGCTTGCGTTAACCGTTGACGTTAGCCGGATGATTGCTTGCACGGCGTGGACAGTCGCACACAACGTGGCGCCACTATGGCCTCGGCGCGAACCGCCGGTGGCGTCAATCGGTCCCCGGGTGCACATTCAGGAGGCGAAGTTCGATGACGGTCAAACACGTTTCGACGGAGAGACAAATGATCGAGCGACGGAATCTGTTGCGATGGGCGCTTGCCGGGTCAGCTGGGCTGGCGCTGCCGCTGGCCGCGCTGCGCGGTGAGGGATCGCCAGGCGCACCCGGCGATGGCGAGGCGTGGCTCGACGCGATCGCAAAGAAGAAGTTTCGCGCCTTCCTGGACATTCGAAGCTTCCATCCCGGTGGCCAACCCTACGCCAAGGTCACCAACCTCATGGCCGCGCTGACCAGGAGTCATGGTGCCGACGCGTCGGAAGTCGGCATCGCGTTTGGCGCCTCGGGCGACGGGCTTGCGCATGTCATCGGCCCCGATTTCTGGGAGGAGTACCAAGTCGGCTCATACATCGCGCCAAATGGTCGGGCCGACGACGCCGCGGCCGTTCGTGCGAACCCGCGCAAATGGGGAGACCTCGCAGGCGAAGGGGTGCGCCAACTGCGTTCAAGCGACGTGCGGGTGCTCGCATGCCGGAATACCATCGCGCGGTGGTCGCGCGACCTGTCAGCCAAGAGCGGCGAAACACCCGCAGCGGTGGTCGCCAAGATCGAGAAGGGGCTCCATGCAGGGGTGGAGCCGGTCCCGGCGATGATTGCCGCCGCCGTTCTGGCGCAGTTGCGTGATGTGCCCTACGTGACGATCGGGTAGGCGGGGATCGACGGCGACGGCGCGGGCGGCGTACAGCCGCTCGGCGCTTGCGCGTTGCCCGCATTTCAGTCGCTTTCGGTCCGGCCCCGCTCCGACGGATGCACCACGAGGTCCTCGATCAGTCGCCCTGCCCCGCGCCTGAGCACCTCGCGCCAACCCCGCAGCGACTCCCAAACGGGAAGCTCGAAGTGGAAGCACCCATCGCTCGACGGCGCTGTGCCTTCGAGAAAAAACTCGCGTGTGCCACACTCAGCGAGCCAGTCGCCACGGGTAATGCTGGCGTAGCCTTCGACGACCCCGTCAGGGATCTCGAAGTCATCGGAGCCAGTGTTGGCCGTGGCGTCCCTGAGGAATCGCGCCACCATGGGCAATGCGGCGCCGCCACCGCTCAATCCGAGGCTCCGGCCGTCGTCGAAACCGACCCATACGCCAACCACCAGCGACGGTGAGTACGCCACAAACCAGGCGTCGCGCCAGTTGTTTGACGTCCCGGTCTTGCCAGCGAACCCGTCGACATGCCACTGATGCTGAAGTGCGCGACCCGTGCCGCGGGACGTGACGCCCTGAAGAGTTGCAGTCACCAAGTATGCCACGGCCGGATCAACCACGAGGTTCGGCGGTACCGCGCCGGCTGGCACTCGTGCGGCACCATACGGGCCGAGCGCGACGATCGTACGAGTCCCCGCGAGCATGCCGCCCGCCGCGAGCACACCGTACGCGCGCACCAGTTCGAGCACGGTGACGTCGGAGCTCCCCAGTGCCAGGCTGGGGACGGCATTGAGCGAACTGGTGATGCCGACGCGTCGCGCCGCGGCGACGATGCGGTCTGGACCCACGGCAAGGCCGATCCGGGCGAACGGAATGTTGAGCGACTGCTCCATCGCAGCGCGCACAGTGACCGCACCGCGGTAGGTACGATCGTAATTGCTCGGCGTCCAGTCGCCGGAGCCCGTCTCGACGCGCAACGGTTCGTCGTTCACCAATGACGCCAACGTAAAGGCTGGTGCATCATCGCCGGTACGCTCGAGGGCAGCGATCGCCACGATCGGCTTGAACGCGCTCCCGGGCTGGCGTCGCGCATCCGCCGCGCGATTGAACTGCGACTGGGCGTAGTCACGTCCACCGACCATCGCGAGGACCTCGCCGGTGCGTGGGTCGATCGCGACCAGCGCGGCCTCCGCTCCGGCGACCTTCA
>JANMSC010000350.1:0-5963 GCA_031388885.1 Gemmatimonadales bacterium
AAGAACGCCTCATCGCCGATCAACTTGCGCAGGGTGTGCGCAACCCAGCTGCCCTTGGGGTAGATGTCACCGCGCGGACCGGTCGTGTCGGCGTACACTTCCTTCTCCGACCGCTCGCGGCCGGTGACGAGCGGTTGCTCGTTGCGAATACCGTTGCGTTGCGTCCGTAGCTGTGCCATGTAGTCGAGTTCACCGCCGAGGTATTCGGCGAGCAGCGGTTGGGCGTAGGTGCCGAGTCCCTCGTGCAGCCAGAGATCATCGTAGTTCGCGTTGGACAGCTGGTTGGCGAACCACTCGTGCGCGAACTCGTGATTCAGCAGCCAGTCCCAGCCGAACTCCGTCTTCGTGTATGCACCGCTGTGTCCGATCAGCGTCTGGTTCTCCAGCCCCGAGAATGGCACGCGCACAACGCCCATCTTCTGGTCGGCCCACGGGTAAGGCCCGATCACGTTCTCCCAGAAATCAAGCGTCTGCGGAAACTCGGAGAACAGGTCGGCCGCATCCGGCTCTTCGCCGGGGATGTAGTACAGACGCATGGGAATGATGTTGCCGAAGCGGCTCTTGTAGTCGCCTTCCAGCACCTTGTACGGACCAACATTGAGCACCGAGCCGTAGGTGTGAATGCTGCGCGCGTGCCAGTTCCACGTGGTCCAGCCGTCCTTGTCAACCCGGCTGACCAGCGTGCCGTTGCCCGGCGCCATCAGGCCCACGGGTACGGTGTAGTGCAGGTCCGTGGTTGCCGGCTTGAGCGTCGGGTGATCGAGGCACGGGTAGAGCAGGTCGCAGCCGCCACCCCACAGCGAGGTGTCGATCCACGGGTGCTTGCCATCGGGTGTTGTCGTCCAGGTCGTGCCGCCTTCCCACGGCGGACGCTTCGCCAGTGGCGGCGTGCCCGAATAGATGACCCGTGCCTTGAATTTCTTGCCGGCCGCGAACGCCTTCGGCAGCGTGATGCGGAGCTGCCCATCGGGGTTGGACCAGGTTGACGGCCGGACGACTTTGCCGTCGATGGCGATCGAGGCAATGGTGTATTTGGGGTAGAGATCGAGTATCAACGTGCGAATCGGTGCCTTGGTCGTGAAGCTCAGCGTGGTCACGCCTTCGATGCGCCTGTCGGCCGGGAACACCTTGAGCGCATGATCGAGATGATCGAACGCCAGCGCCAACTGCTCGGCTGGCATCGGGCCACCCTGCTTGCGGGTCTGCTCAGTGATGAACGTCGGGTCATTGGGATCGGTGACAGCGGTCTGGCGCTGCGCGTGCGCTGCGCCGACGTGCACGAACACGACGATGCCGCACGTGATCAGTATCGATATCGCGTCTCGCATCAGCGCTCCACCACGCGGATCGTTCCGTCGGCCTTGTTCAGCATGAAGATCCGTCCAGCCGCGGTCATGTCGAACCTCAGGTCGGCGCGCGTTGCTGCCGGCTTCCCCTGCGCGACGTTTTTTTCCTGGATGATCTCGACCATGGAGCGCGGCACGGTGCCCGTGCCCGTCGTGAAGAGCACCCGCCGGATCGCTGCCTGCCCGCCGTTCGGCAACTTGTCCGCACTCACGTGGAACACCTCGCCGCTCGGCATGTCGCTGAACACCATTCGGTTGGTGAGCTGCGGCACGAGCTTGCTGCGATAGATCACCAGGCCCACTGATGCCGACGAACCGTTGTCGAGCAGCACTGGATCGATCTGGTCCCACTCGACCACCGGATACGTCATCCTCGGATCGCTCCGCGGCGCTTCGGTGCTCACGCCCTGCCGCCCCATGAAGCGATAGCTCCCCTCCCAGACGTTCCATCCGAGATTCGCGCCGGCGCTGAGAGGGTTCACTTCCTCGACGGTGTTCTGCCCGATGTCGCTCAGGTACATCTTCCCGCTCTTCGTGTCCCACGCGACGCGCTGCGAGTTGCGCATTCCGTACGCGAAGATCTCGGGGCGCGCACCCGACGTCGTTACGAACGGATTCGATGCGGGAACGCCGTACTTTCCGTCGGGTCCGTCCTTCCCGAGTGGATCGATCCGGAAGATCTTGCCGAAGGCGGAGCCGAGGTTTTGCGCGAGGTTCATCGGGTCGCCGCCGCTGCCGCCATCGCCGATGCCGATGTAAAGCAGGCCGAAGTCGGCGCTGCGCGCGCGCGCGAGCGGATTGAACGCGAGCGCGCCACCGTTGTGATTGGCGAACGGCTGGCGCAGTCGGATCAGCTCGCGCGGTGCGCCGCCGTCGTACGTTGCTGCGGTTGCCGAACGGGCGGTCCACTCGAGCAGTACCGTGTCGTGGGTCGAGTTGGCGTTGGGCGTGGTGAAGTCGGCGAGCGGCGCCTGATCGGCGACGTCGGCGTAGGTGTAGAACTTCCCGTACCCCGGTGTGCCGCGCTGCGCGAACTGCGGATGAAGCGCGAAGCTCTGCAGCCCGCGTTCGCGTCCCTGCGATTGCACCGCGAGGCGCCACTTCGGGTCGCGGAGGTCGAGGTACGGTGTCACGCCGCCGCCATCGGTGCTCATCACGTACAGCACGCCGCGCATGTCGCTGACCCAGAGCCGCCGGCCCCCCGGCTCCTCGACGAGGGTCATGGCGCGAGCCGCGCCACCCTCGATATCGGGGAGCGACGCGAATTCGCGGACGCTGACGGTGATCGCACCGTCGGTCGCCGGAATGGGAGCCGGAAACGGATCGTTCGTTTGTCCGGCTGGGAGCGGCGCCGGTGCCGGTGTGGGTGCTGCTGCGGGCGGCGGAGGGGCGAGCGAGACGAAGGCCATGGCATTGTTCGCATTCATCGGAATCACGAGTTGCCGCGCCTGCGGGTCGTAGCACATCGACGCGGCGTTTGGAATGTTGCTCGCGATCAGCTCGGCCGGCTGCCCCGGCCGGATGCGCGACACACCGCCGTTCACGACGCTGCTGACGTACTTCGTCCCGTCCTCCATGATGACAATCCCGTCGCTGCCGGCCTGCGCCGCCCGCTCGGTGCGAAGCAGCACGCCGTCGCGCGAGAAGGTGAGCACCGCGTCGTAGGCGACATTCACCACCACCAGATTTCCCTGACGGTCGATCGCGATGCCGTTGGGCCGTGCGAGCGGCGCACCTTCCACCACAATCGACGCGTTGCCCTCCATCGGTACGCGCCACACCCGGCCGTCGGGGGTCATCGTCGCATACACGGTACCGTCACTCGCGACGGCAATGTCGTTGAACCACGCCGCGCCGGACACGCGGATCGCGGCGAGCGGCACCCCGGTCCGCATGTCGAAGCGGCGGATCACCGCGACCGAGGGATCGTTCGCTCCGGTGCCGCCGTCGCGATCCGCGAGGTAGAGCAGGCCACCAGCCACTTCGCTTCCTAATGGCTCGTTGAGCACCAGCGGCGGGGTGAGTGAGTCGCGCTGGGTGCGCCCCTGCACGCCGAGCCAGCGCGCGGTGTGGATCGAGCCGTCGCGGTTCATGAGCGTGATCCACGCATCGTTGGCGCGTACGTCCTGCGGTACCCCGCGGTTCGGGATCACTATTACGCCACGACCCGGGTCGTAGGCGCAGCTCTCGGCGGAGAACACCGAGCCGTAGACCTTCACGTTCGACGAGATCGCCGCGAATGCCCGGTCCGGAACCGGGACGATCGGGAGGCCGAGCGGGTTGCCGACCGGGTACGTTGCTGGCGACATCTGCTGCGCGATGGCGGCCGCGGGAAACGTTGCGACGATCAACGCCATGACGGCGGCGGGGATGCGGATCTGGGTCATCGGTGCAACGCCTCGGCGTGGGCGGGGGCGGAACGGAACGCTTGAAGTATAGAGGAGTCGTGTTCCGAGTTTCGCGTTCATCATCGCCTCGCGACTCGCCACGCTGCCGTTCCAATGGTATCTACAGAGTTGGATCTTTTCATCATCCCTCGCACACGGAGAGCGCAGGCGCGGAAACATGGCTACGTGCTGGCGATCGTCCTCGGCGTTGCGGCCGTCACCGGCGCATCGATCGGCTACTCTCAGTCAACGGCGGGTAGCCGCCAGGCATGGCAGTGCATGTTGATCGAGTGGAGCAAGATGGGTGAGGCCGGGCTGGCGCGACTCGGCGCTCAGGGCTGGGAGCTGGTCACGGTGGATACCGAGGTCAAGTCCGACGAGACCTACTTCTACTTCAACCGCCCGAAGTAGCAGCGTGGTAGTGGCAAGCAAGCGTCCGACGACGATCGCCGAGTATATCCGTGCTGCCCCGCCCGAGGGCCAGCCGCATTTGCGCAGGCTCTACGCGATCCTCAAGAGCGTCGCGCCGGAGGCTGCGGAGGTGATCAAGTGGGGCAACCCATTCTTAGTGGAGCCCCGATTTCTGTTTGCGTTCTCCGCGCACAAGGCACACTGCAACTTCGCGCCAACAGCGGCGGCGCTGACGCCACGGTCACCGGTTGGCGCGCGGCGCGGCCGCGCCAGATGCCAGCAGTTCCCAGGGTGGCCCCCTGGCTCGGCGACGCGGACACACCGGGTCTTGCATACCTAGCAGCGTTATGTATAATGGTGCTATGCAAGCTCTGACGTTTCAGCCCCGCACGCCCGCGCGGCGTTCAGCCTGATGGAAATCAACAAGGACCTGATGGCGGCGTCCTCGACCCCGATCGTGCTCGCGATTCTGGCCGAAGGTGACAGTTACGGCTACGCCATCCTCAAGCGGGTCAAGGCCTTGTCGGGCGGGCGCATCGAGTGGACCGACGGAATGCTCTACCCGGTCCTGCACCGCCTCGAGCGCCTCGGCCACGTCGAGGCGCGGTGGGAGGTCCCCGACACCGGGCGCCGACGCAAGTACTACCGGATCACGCAGCAGGGCGGGGCGCAGCTCGCGGAGGAACACCGGCAGTGGCAGGCAGTGGACTCCACGCTCCGGGGTATCTGGCAATCGATCGCCGTTGCCGGTCTGGCTGGCCACCCGTCGCCAGGCGCACTTCTGCCGCAGGGGGCCTGACCATGTCTGACCCAGCCTCACTCGAGCTGCAGATCGACCAATGGCGGAACTATCTCCGCCGTCGGCAGGCGATTCATTCCGTCGATGTTGCGGAGCTGGAAGACCACCTGCGCGAACAGGTCTCAGGGTTGCTCGATGCCGGGCTCGCAACCGACGAGGCGTTCCTGATTGCGGTCAAGCGCATGGGCAGCCTGGACGCCCTCTCGCGCGAGTTCGCACGTGAACACTCCGAGCGCCTCTGGAAGCAACTCGTCGTGGCACAAGCGGACGCCGACGAGCCGCGCGCCGCGTCGCGCGCCGATGCGTTCGTCGCATTTGGTCTTGCGGTGGCAGCCGCGTTGGCCGTTAAGCTCCCGGAACTCTTCGGACTCAGCATGGACGGCAATGAAGATTTCTGGGCGCGCAACCTGTCGTTCTTCGTCCTCCCACTGCTGACCGGATACTTCGCGTGGAAGCGGCGGCTCGATGCCGGCACGCTCCGCTGGCTCGCGTTGGCATTCGTCGCGGCAGCCGTTTTTGCGAACGCATATCCCTTCGCGAAGTCCTCTCCATTGGTACCGGCCGGCTCCACTGAGATTCTCACCATCATCCACCTGCCAATCGCCCTCTGGCTGGCGGTGGGCATCGCATACGCCGGCGGTCGGTGGAACCAGGTCGCGGGCCGCATGGACTTCATCCGCTTCACGGGCGAGCTGTTCATCTACTACGTCCTGATCGCGCTCGGCGGAGGAGTCCTCACCGGATTCCTGCTGATGATGTTCGAAAGCATCGGCATCAAGGTCGAGTCGTTCGTCCAGATGTGGCTCACCCCGTGCGGCGCGGCCGGCGCGGTGCTCGTCGCCTCCTGGCTCGTCGAAGCGAAGCAGAGCGTGATCGAGAACATGGCGCCAGTGCTGACGCGCCTCTTCACGCCGCTGTTCACCGCCGTGCTCATCACGTTCCTGGGCGTACTGCTGTGGACCGGAAATGGCGTCGACATCGAGCGCAGCATGCTCATGGCGTTCGACGTGCTGCTGGTGC
>JANMSC010000273.1:0-3747 GCA_031388885.1 Gemmatimonadales bacterium
GAACTGCGTCGGCTCGACTTTGAAGACCGAGTGCGGATCGCGGCCATCGTATTTCTCCAACAGCGGCTTGCGGTCGAAAGTATCGACCTGACTCGGCCCACCGTCCATGTAGAGGAAGATGACGTTGCGCGCCCGCGGCGAGAAATGCACTACCGGCGAAGTGCCGGGCTTGTCCCGGCGGTCTTCCGCGCGCCCCTCTTCGGCCATCATCGCCGTGAGCGCGACGGCCCCGAAGCCGTTGGCGCAACGGGCGAGCATCTGGCGGCGATTCATCGGACTGCGGTGCGTCATGTGGTTGCGTCGCCTTTACTGGTCTTTAGGATCCGCGCGCAAATAAACGATCGACGTTCGGGTGCCATGCCCACGGTTTGGCGTGGGCATGCATTCGGCGAAACATGCCCACGCCAAGCCGTGGGTAGTGTCCTACCTGCGTTGCACGGCGGGGAACGCCAGCCATTCTGATAGCGCCCACACGTGATCGGCCAGTCCGGCGCCATCGCCGGCGGCCATCGCCGGCGTTCGCTCCCGCCACCGCCCGTCGGCCTTCACCCGGAGGGTGCGGATCGGCCAGCAGAAGTTGTAGCCGTAGTGGCTGAACACCGTCGCCGCTCGGTGCACGTCCCAATCCTTCGAGAAGGCGTAGCTCTTCCGCGTCTTCCGGCTGCATCGGTTCCGATCCGTCCCGTTGTGCCGCTCGACGAAGCACGTGTTCACCACCCGACTGACCGCCGACGCGAGCAACGCCAGGGCGACCGCCACCAGCGTCCCGAACACCACGCGCGTACTCACCCGCACCACCCGCCCGTTCTCCCGGTGCTTGTGGACCGTCGCGTACGTTACCTCGGGCGGCATCACCAGGTACGGCTCCCGCGGGCGACCCGGTCGCCCCGTTCGCGGTGGGACCACCGTCGTCCCGTAGGCCGCCCGGATCGCGTCCGGGTACGCCGGGTACTCGTCCGAGGTGATCAGTCGCATCACCCGAGAGCCGGTCCGCCGACGGAAGTCCCCGACCACCTCGGACACCGCCTCCGCTGTCCGCTTGCCGACCACCAGACTGACGACCAACCGGGTCTCCGGGTCGATCGCCGTGTGGTCCCAGCAGTCCCCGCGGCGGGCGTCGCCGGGATCGCCGTTCTTCTCCTTGCGGCCGACGAACGCCCACTTTTCGTCGAACTGGACCTCACTCGTCGCCGGGGGAAAAAGCCACGAGTTCCTCGTGCAACTCGGCCTGAGCGCCGGCCAATCGGATGTACCGGGTGACGGTGTCCCGGTGGACACCGGTCAACCGGCCGGTCTTGCGGGTGCCGACGCCCTCGGCCACATGGGCGAGGACGGACACCACCGTGTCGGTCGGCAGTCGGGCATCGAACAGCGGGGTGCCCTTCCGCTCGGAGAACCGGGCCGTGCAGGTCGAACACCGGAGCAGGCGGCGGGCCTTGGCCGGGCCATACCGCATGGTCACGCTCAGGTTCCCGTGCCCACGCTGGCCGTGGTCGGGGCAGTCCGGGTTCAGGCAGCAGAACGCCGTCAGGTCGTCCATGACTGGCCTCCAAGTACTCGGGGCCGCACCCTACTCGATCGACCCAACCCACTACAACACTGACCGGACACCACCCGTCTTTCAAGCTGGTGGATTTCGTAGTTCTACTGTATCGCCCCCTTGACTGGCCACAACTCCGGACGGTAGAAGGGACCGGTGAAATTCTTGTCGAGTGGTGAGGTGCGCCATGGATCGGCGATTGGAGACGCGGTGGCAGGAGATGGTGCAGGCCGCGGACATTGGTCCCGACGTGTTGGCCGAATTGCTGCCGCGGTGGGAGCCGTGCGTGCAGCCGTTCCTGGCGTCGTTGACGACGGTGTCGCAACGGCAGCACGCGACGCACTACATCAGCGGCCTGCGGTCGGACCTGGAGTCGAACACCGCCGAAGGCATCGCCTCCCTGCACGACCAGGACCGACAGCCGTTGCAACGCTTCCTCGGCCCGAGCGCGTGGGATCATCAGCCGCTGTGGGACGAGTTGGCCCGCCAAGTGGCGGCGGAGTTGGGCGAGCCCGACGGCGTGCTGGTGTTCGACCCGTCGGGGTTTGCGAACAAGGGAACGCCGTCGGTCGGCGTGGCGCGTCCGTGGTGCGGTCGTCGGGGCAAGGTCGACAACGGTCCGGTCGCCACGTCCCTCGCCTCCGTGTCGCGGAAGGATCAGGCGTTGATCGACCAGCGAAGGTACTTGCCGCGGGAGTGGACCAACGACGCGACGCGGCGGCGGGCGGCGGGAGTGCCGAAGGGGACGCCGTTTCGAACGCGGCGCCAGCAGGCGTTGGCGATGCTCGATCGGCACGGCGAACCCCTGCCGCACGCGTGGGTCACGGGCGACGACGCAATGGGCCGTTCGGCTGGTGTTCGCGGGGAATGGCGGGCGCGGCGGGCGCCGTATCTGTTGGCGGTGCCGTCGAACACGTTGGTCCGCGACCTCGACGCCTCAGCGCCGCCCTCGAGCGGCCACGGCCGTCCGCCGAAGGTTCCGTTCGTGCGGGCCGCGCGCTGGGCGGCCGGCATCGACGAGACCGGGTGGACGCGCATCGAAGTGCGGCCGACCACGACGGGACCGCTGATCGTCGAGGTCGCGACGGTGCGCGTGCAACCCATGCGATCGCGATCGCGGCGCGGCCCCGACGAAGTGTTGTTCGCGACGCGCGAGCGACCAAGCAACGGCCGTTGGAAGCACGATGACGGGCGGTCGAATGCGCCGGCCGACACGCCGCGGACCGAGTTCGCCCGCATCGCCAACGCCGAGCATCGCGTCGAAGAGTGTTGGCAGCGGGCCAACGGCGAGGCCGGGCTAGCCGACTCCGAAGCCCGCACCTGGGTGGGTGGCAGCACCATCAAACGTGGTCGCTGATTGCCACGTGGTTCCTGACTCGGGAAACGCGGCGGGAAAAAAAACGGACTCCCAGCGTGACCGTGCCCCAGCTCCGCGTGCTGATCGCTTATCCGATCCGCGAAGCGCTGCAGGCCGACACTCGCGACCATTTGCTCAACACCACCCGGCGTTGGATGACCCGAACCGCCACCGCCCGACTCGATCACGGGAAGCGGCATAAACGCTTGCCCCCCAGCACCATCCCGACCCCGTCGGGGGAAATACAGTAGAACTACGAAACGACGCGACAATTGCTCAACTTAAATCTTCGCGGAGCCTGAATGGGGTGAGCGTCTCGAAAGTTGGTGGGAAATTTGGTAGTCTGGCGTAGGTTTGAGGGTTGGCCCAAAAATGCTCCTTCAGGAAGAAGCTCATGAACGCGACATTGACCATGGAACAGTGTGAACTGGCTCAGCGCATCGCGGAGCGAATCGAGCGTGTCGCCATGGACGAGATTCGGAGCATGGCGGAAATGCTGGCGAGCAAGCCCTTTGGCGAGTTGGTGGGACAGACGGAGTTTCAACTTCGCGATGTGGTGATGCGGATCGGAGCCAAGGCCATGGAGACCGCTCTCAACGAGCGGAAAAAGGGGGGGTACGGCGGGTCCAGCACGACCTGTCCGCACTGCGGCGAATCGGCGCGATTCCAGCGATGGCAGGAGAAAACGATCGTGACGCTGCTGGGGGAAGCTCGGATCGAGCGGTCCTATTACTACTGTCCCTCGTGTCGGGCCGGGCACAGTCCGACCGACACGGCCTTGGGCCTGACGGCGCGCGACCAGACGCCGGGCGCCGAGCAAGTGATCGCGATGACGGGGGCGACGGACAGC
>JANMSC010000277.1:0-2536 GCA_031388885.1 Gemmatimonadales bacterium
CAACCGGGTACACGCGGACGAGCATGGACCCGTTCACGCGGAAGGGGCCCAATCCCTTCGATGAGTCGCACCCGTCGGGCGCAGTTCCATCACGATCGCCGCGCCCTCGATGCCGTAGATGTGCCACGCGCGCGGTAGACCTCGCCCATTCCGCCTGCACCGAGGCGGCGAGAATTTCGTAGGGCCCGATGCGGCTGCCGATGCCGATGCTCACGGTTTCAGCCCCGCAGTCCAGTTGCGAATCACGTGAATCGGAGCGGTGCCCTGCTGCGCTCGCAGCATCACGAAGCGGCCGTCGTGAGACACGTCATAATTCGCGATGCTGATGCCACGGCCAAAATCGAACGCTTCGGTGAACAGGATTTGCGGTTTGCCCAACGCCGGCTCAGCACCGTGGCCATCGAAAGCAACAGCGACGAAAGCCTTGCCGCCGCGATAGATCACTTCGCGTCCGCCAACACCCCACCGTGGCTGAATCGCCCCACCACCGACCGAGACTTGCCACGCCCGATCGAGCGCCGGGTACGCCCGCACATAAATTTCCGCGCGGCCGGTCTCGTCGGATTGATACACCAACCATCGCCCGTCCGGCGACAACTGCGCGCCGCCTTGATAACCCCGCGTCGAGATCAGTGCTTTCGGCGGATGCGCCCCCGACAACGAGAACAAATAAATGTCACCGCTGGTGTCGGGGGCGATGCGGACCATCAAGATCTCGTCAGGATTACGGCCGCCGGCCGACACGTAATCCGATGCTGCGGCGTCCTTGATTGGTCCGCCGCCGCCGATCCCATCCGCGGCTAGCGAATACGGCACTCCGTATCTCCGGAAGGCCAACCGGGTGCCATCACTGTTCCAGGAGACGAACCCACTGCCTGGTGCGTGTTGCTGCACTGCGATTTTGGTGCCGCGCGCGAAGTCGATGATGACTTCGGAAGACACGGCATCGTCCAGCGCGAGCCGGGTCCCATCGGGCGAGAACCGCGGGTTCGTAAATCGCCCCGCGGAAATATCCAGCGGCTTCGACGAACCGTTGCGATCGACCAGCACGACGAGACTGTTTCCGTAGTCGACGGGCGTATAGGCCAGCGTGCCGTCCTGGCTCGCCTGCACTGCGAGCGCGCCCTGACCATCGGTCGCCGCAATTCCCGCCGCCATCACCTGTTCGGGACTGCCGGTGGTCTTCAATGTCGCCAGGTCGAATGGCACGGCATGTAAGGCGCCGTCACGGTCGAACAACAATCCCAGCGTTGACGACCAGCACGCCTTGCGTGCACGCTCCATGATGACGGTGCGGTGCGGCACGGCATCGAGACTGACCGCCTCGATGCGCTCGGTGCCCGGCTCGTTAGTCAAGTTCGCGAACACCAGCACGCGATTGTCCAGCCAGGCTGGCATCGCGTGAATCACTTCGCTGCGCGCTCGATCGAGCGTCGTCAGCTGCCGTGGCGTGCCACCATTGGGAGTCACGAACCACAGTTCGTTGGCCTGCTGGAACGCAATGCCGGGCGTGCCCCACGCGATCGTGCCAGTTGCGTCGGCGGCCGGCGCGACGGTGCGCGTTTCGGAGCCATCCAATTGAAACGTCACGAGCCCCGACGTCGCGCTGATAAAGACGACGGCGGTGCCGTCCGGTGAAAATGCCACGGCGTTCGCACCGGCAGAGCGAGGTACTTCAACGAGGTCAGGCTGCGCCACGCCCCGCACGTACACGGAGCGCACGCCATCACGGATCCCGATGAAGGCGACACGGTCGCCGTCCGGCGACAGCGAAAACGTCTGTGTGAATGCAGGTTGTACTTCGACGCCGGGAGGATTCGAGATATCGAAATGCACGACCTCGCGATCGACGATCTTGCCGGGACCTAACGCCGGCATCGCGATCAAGGCCACGCCGAGAATAGCAGCGAGCGACCATGGCAGCACGCGCGACCACGGCGCACTCGCAGCCACAACGGTCGGCTCGCGAACATCGGCCAACTCCAGTCGCGCATCGGCCGCATCCGCCAGACGGCTCCGGCGATCCTTCTCGAGACATCGCCGAAGCAACCTGCGGATTGACCCGGGCGTGTCGGCCGGGAGCGCGGTCCAATCCGGTTCATCTTTCAACACCGCGGCAATCACATGCGAGAGGGTGTCACCGGCAAAAGCCTGCCGACCCGTCAGCATCTCGAACAACACGGCGCCGAAGGCCCAGAGATCACTGCGCTTGTCGACACTCTTCCCCGCGGCTTGTTCCGGCGACATGTATGCGACGGTGCCGAGAATGATCCCGGCCTCCGTGGCGTGAATCGACAACGTCGGCGAGTTCATCGCGGTCGCACTCGATCCTGCGGTGGGATCGATCGCCTTCGCGAGGCCAAAGTCGAGCACTTTCACCGTGCCATCAGCGCGGACCTTGATGTTCGCCGGCTTCAAATCGCGATGGATGATGCCGTGCTCGTGGGCGGCTTCGAGCGCCTCGGCGATCTGCCGGGCGATCGGCAATGCCTCATCGAGCGGGATCGGCCCGCGTGCAATGCGCTGGGCGAGGTCT
>JANMSC010000299.1:0-3150 GCA_031388885.1 Gemmatimonadales bacterium
GCTACTGGCCGAGCTTGGGGCGCACGCGGGGCTGCTCAAGGTGCTGAAAAAGGGATTGAGAACGGTGACGCTGACGCCGCCGCCGGCGGGATGAGAGTTTTGGTCGCTGCGGCGAACACCGTCTCGATCGCATCACACGCCTGCCCTACGCCATCCTCCGCCCGCACAATCGCTCCCACCGCTGATGCGCGGTGGCGCATCGTGTCGTCGCCAAGCAATTCTCCCAACACTCGCGCCACCCGCGTGGCCCGATACCGCTCGGGATAGATCACCCGCGCCACGCCGAGCCGCTGGGCGCGATACGCGTTGTCGGGCTGGTCGTGAGCATGCGGCACTACAAGCATCGGGTTCCCACTGTGCATCGCCTGGTGCAGCGTACCGATGCCGCCCTGATGCACCACCGCCGCAGCCCGCGGGAAGAGCGCGCTGTGCGGCGCGCTCGCGACAACGAGTGTCGTGCCAGGCAGCGGCCGCGAGGGCCGGTTTGCTTCGTGAGGACCGATCATCAGGATCGCACGCACGCCGGCCTGCTCCGCTGCGCGGGCACTCTCTTCGTAGAATGATCCTGCGGCGCCCACGGCCGACGAGCCGAGTGTGAACACAACCGGAGGTGCGCCACCGTCGAGGAATCGCTCGATGTCCGGACTGAGCCGATCGACGCCTCCACCGTTGTAGAGGATCGGACCCGTGACGGTCACGTTGGCGGGCCAATCCCGCTGCGCGCTCGCGAGCACGCTCGAGAACAGCGCAAGCACACGGGACGGCGAATGCATCCCATCGAACAGGGGATGCGCGCCTTTCGGCAGCCCACGCTCCGCCCGCAGCTCGTAGATCGGCCGCATCCATGATTGCGTGCCGGCCCGGAGCACCGGCACCAGGAGGCGCCCCACGCCAGGTATGTCGGTCACTGGCTTGAGCCACGGCGCCGGCGGAAACACCGGCATGTCGTACGCCGAAAAGAACGAGAGTGGCGCGAGCAACGAGGATATCCACGGAATGCCCTGTTCCTGCGCGACAACAGGCCCCGCGAACGGGATCAGGTGGGTGATCATCGCATCGGCGCCGACAGCGGCCACGACGATGTCGTCGTACGACTCCCGCAGGCTGCCCATCAGGAGTTCGCGCACCAGGTATTCGCTCCCCCTCCGGCGATTCATCACCCGCGACATCAGTGCCCGATCGCCCGGATCGATGTCGGGACGAACCGCCGCAAACTCGATTCCCGCCCGCTCGACGTACTCACGGTAATACGCGCTCGTCGCAATCACCGGGTGATGCCCGCGCTCCTGCAGACCGAGCGCGAGGCCCACGAACGGATTGATGTCGCCGTAGGAGCCAAAGGTGGTGAGCAGGATGCGGTGCGACACGGAGCTCCGCTGCAGCGGGTGGGCGACGCGGAACCTAGCGAAAAAGGGCCGCTCGATGCCCCTATCGCAAATCAGCCAGTGACCATAACTTGCTATGTAGCAAGCAAGCTACTGCCTCCGGGGGTTGTCGTGCCGCTGGCTCCTTCCATCCGCCCCCGCGACGCCGAGCGAACCCGCTCGTCGGTCGTCGACGCGGCCGAACACCTCTTCGCCGAGCGCGGCTACGACGCGACCTCGCTGGCCGACGTCGGCGTACACGCCGGCGTCTCCCGTGGAACACCCGGATACTTCTTCGGATCGAAAGCCGACCTGTATCGCGTCGTGATCGACCGCTGCTTTGCCGACGCCCTCGACGCGATTCGCACCGGACGCGCTCGAGCACTCCGCAGCGGACGGCCAGTCAGTGACGTGCTCGCCGGCGCCGTGAGTGACTACGTCGATTTCGTCGCAGCCCATCCAACGTTCGTCAAGTTGATCCAGCGTCGTGCCCTGGGCGAAGGTGCCGGCCTCGTGGAGCTGCCGCTGTCGCACGCGGTGGGGGACGAGGCCGTCGCGGCACTGACCCAGGAACTCGGCTACCCGCCGCGCGCGCGCACCACCGTGATGCATGTGCTGCTGTCGCTGGTTGCACTCACCTGGTTCCCGCAACTACATGCCGACACGTTGGTCAAATCAATCGGTCTCGACGCGAGGAATCCGAAGTACATCGCCGCCCGCAAGCAGCACATCACCGCCCTCCTGCTCGGCGCGCTTCCGGCACGCCCGACGCCATCCCCCAAAGCGAGACCCCGATGACCGACCTGCTTACGCCGCCCGTTCCATCCCGACCTGCAGCACCATCGGTCAATGAGGCGCGAGCGGTCGCCGAGGCCGCACGCGAGACGGAATGGACCGCGCCAAGTTTTGTGCGGGAGCTGTTCAATGGGGTGCTGCGGCTCGACCTCGTGCACCCGTTTCCAGCACCGGACCCCGCCGATCTCGCGCGCGCCCGGCCGTTCATGGAGCAGCTCGAGGCGTTCCTGCGTGACCATGTCGATAGCGACGCGATCGATCGCGACGGCAAGGTTCCGGCGCACGTCATTGAGGGGCTCCGTGCGATGGGCGCCTTCGGGATCAAGATCGGCGAGGAGTACGGTGGCCTCGGCCTGTCACAGTACTCGTACACGCACGCGATCGCGATGGTGTCGTCACAGGATGGATCGCTCACCGCCCTCCTCTCGGCGAGCCAGTCGATCGGTGTGGCCGTGCCGCTCAAGCTGTTTGGCACCGACGCCCAGAAGCAGCGGTACCTCCCCCGACTTGCCAGAGGCGCGATCTCCGCGTTTGCGCTGACCGAAATGGAGGTCGGATCTGATCCGGCAGGGCTCACCACGCACGCCGAGAAGTCGGACGACGGCACGCACTGGGTGTTGAACGGCGAGAAGCTCTGGTGTACCAATGGGCCGGTCGCCGAAGTAATGGTGGTGATGGCGCGGACCGGCAAGCGTATCACCGCGTTCATTGTCGAAGCCGAGTGGCCGGGGGTCGAGGTGGTGCATCGGCTCGAGTTCATGGGGCTCAAGGGCATCGAGAACGGCGTGATGCGCTTCACCCACGTGCGCGTTCCCGCGGAGAATGTCATCTGGGGTGAAGGCAAGGGGCTCAAGCTGGCGCTGACGACGCTGAACACCGGGCGGCTCACGTTGCCGGCGTCAGCTGCGGCGGGCGCGAAGCGTGCGGTGGAGATCACCCGGCGGTGGTCGGCCGAACGGGTGCAGTGGGGCAAGCCGATCGGTGAGCACGA
>JANMSC010000388.1:0-5372 GCA_031388885.1 Gemmatimonadales bacterium
CGCCCCCTACGGACCGCGGATCCGCGCCGCTTCCGGCGCGCCCTTCTGGCCGGCCTAGAGGGGGGTGGTCGGTGTTGTGGTGGGGTGGGGGGTGGGGTCGTGGTAGGGGCAAAGCATGCGCTTTGCCCCTACGCCGACCCCCGCAGTCCACGGCCCACGACCAATTCATATTCATACCAACGCGCATGTAGATTCCCACCCATGATCCCCGTTTATCTCGACCACGCCGCCACGACGCCGGTGCGCCCTGAGGTGCTCGACGCGATGCTGCCGTTCCTGAGCGCGTCGTGGGGGAACCCGTCGTCGTCGCATCGCTTCGGGCGCGCGGCCAGGGCCGGGCTGGAACAGGGCAAGCGCGAGGTCGCCGAGGCGCTGGGTGTCGAGCCGAACCACGTGGTGTTCACGTCGGGCGGCACCGAGGCCGACAATCTGGCCGTGCTCGGCGCAGCGCTCGCGGCCAGGGCGAAGGGCCGGTCGATGCACGTCGTCGCGACCGCGATCGAGCACAAGGCGGTGCTCGCCGCCGCCCACGCGGTGGTCCGGCTCGGCGGTGAGGAAACCATCCTGCCAGTCGATTCGTGCGGTCGCGTCGATCTTGCGGCCCTCGATGCCGCGCTCGCCCGCGCGCCTGCCCTTGTGTCGATCATGTGGGTCAACAACGAGGTCGGCGTGGTGCAGCCGATGGCCATCATCGGCACACGATGTCGGGCGGCGGGCGTGCCACTCCACAGCGATGCCGTGCAGGCATTCGGCAAGCTTCACATCGACCTCAATGGGGTCGGTTGCACCCTCCTCTCGATCAGTGGACACAAGCTTGGTGCGCCCAAGGGCATCGGCGCGCTGATCGTTCGCGATCGCTCGATCATCGAAGCGCTGGTGCATGGTGGCGGCCAGCAGTACGGCCTCCGTCCGGGCACCGAAAACGTTGCCGGTGCCGTGGCACTCGGTCGCGCGGCGCTGCTCGCCCGGCGCGAGCTCAATGGACACGTGGTCCGGATGCGCACCCTGCGCGACCAGCTTGCCGAACGGCTATGCGCCGCGGTCCCCGACCTGGTCATCCACTGCGCCGACGTCGAGCGCGCGCCCCATGTGCTCTCGGTCTCCGTACCGCACGCCGAGGCGGAAGCGATGCTGATGCACCTCGATCTGGCGGGTGTGGCGTGCTCGGGTGGATCGGCGTGCACCTCAGGCGCGGTCGAGCCGTCGCATGTGCTGATCGCGATGGGTGTGGACCGTCCTGCGGCACTGGGCACGATTCGCTTCTCGCTCGGCCACGAGACGACCGACGACGATATTGGCCAGGCTGCCCAGGTGTTTCCCGGCATCGTGGCCCGGGTTCGGTCACTCGGATCGGCACTCGGTCGTGTCTGATCCGGGCAAGGTGCTCGTCGCCATGAGCGGCGGAGTGGATTCCTCGGTGGCCGCTGCAATGCTCGTCGACCAGGGATGGGACGTGGTGGGTGCCACGATGAAGCTTTTCTGTCACGGCGACGATGTGCCCGATCGGCCGTGCTGCTCGCTCGATTCGATCAATGATGCCCGTGCCGTGGCCCACCGCCTCGGTATTCCGCATTACGTGCTCAATCTCGAGGACCGTTTCTCCGAGCGAGTGATCGACAATTTCGTGGCAGAGTACGCCGCTGGGCGGACCCCGATCCCGTGTGTGCGATGCAACTCCTTTACGAAGTTCCGTGACCTGCTCGCGCATGCCGATGCGCTGGGGTGTGATGCCATTGCCACAGGTCACTATGCCATCGCCCGTGACGGTGCGCTGTATCGCGGCGCCGATCGCGACAAGGACCAGAGTTACTTCCTCTGGGGCATCGATCGCGCGGTGGTGGCGCGCATGATGACGCCGGTGGGCACGCTCTCGAAGGCGGAGACACGCCGGTATGCGCGTGCCCTCGACCTCGAGACGGCGGACAAGCCCGAGAGCGTGGAGATCTGCTTCGTGCCCGACGACAATTACGTTGGCGTCCTTGAGAAGCGTCTGCCGGCGAACGCACCGTCGCTCATGCCCGGGCCGCTTGTGACGACCAGCGGCGAGGTGATCGGCGAACACGACGGCTTTGCCCGCTACACCGTGGGGCAGCGACGAGGCCTCCCCGGCGGGCGGGCGTTGCCGCTCTACGTCGTCGGCATTCGTCCAGAGACCCGTGAGGTTGTGGTGGGCGACGCCGACGCATTGCTCGGCCGAGTGGTCACGCTCGACGAAGTGAACTGGCTTGCAGATCCGCTCGAGTCGGGTGCGCGCTGCCGAGTGCAGGTGCGCTACCGTGCGGGCGGAGTGGATGCCACGGTGCGTGACGCTGGGGCCAACGGGCTGGTGCTCGACCTCGACACGCCCGTCCGCGCCATCGCACCCGGACAGTCCGGTGTGCTCTACGACACCGCCGACCGAGTGCTCGGCGGCGGCGTGATCGCGCGGGCCGCATGACGTCGCTCGATACCACCGAGGCCATCGGCGCCAGCGCATTGACGGTCAACCTCCGTGCCGCGGCGCTGTATCGCAATCGCGAACTCGCGTGGCTCGAGTTCAATCGACGCGTGTTGCACGAGGCGCTCGACGCTCGCACCCCGCTGCTCGAGCGGGTCAAGTTCCTCGCCATCTTCTCGAGCAACCTCGACGAGTTCTTCCAGGTGCGCGTGGCCGGTGTGCGTGAGCAGGTGCTGGCACGGATCAGCGACACCACTCCCGACGGCACGCCGCCGGCGGAAGAGATGATCGAGATCCGCGGCAAGGTGCGCGTCCTCGTCGAGCAACACTCCCGCTGCCTTGTAGAGGACATCCTTCCCGCGCTGGCCGCGAACGGGATCCGGATTCACCAGCGATTCGGCGACCTTCCAGCCGACGACCGCGACTACCTGACCGAGTACTTCAACGCCAAGGTGTTCCCGGTATTGACGCCACTCGCGGTGGATCCGGGACACCCGTTCCCGCATATCTCCAACCTGTCGTTGTCGATCGCGGTCTCACTTGCCGATAGCGAAGGGGAGCCGCGGTTTGCGCGGGTCAAGGTGCCGAAAATCCTGCCGCGCTGGGTGCCACTGTCGCGGCCCCACGAGTTCCTGCCACTCGAGGTCTTGATCAGCGCCCACCTCGAGTCGCTGTTCCCCGGCGTGACGCTGGTCGGCTGCCATCCGTTCCGGATCACGCGCAACACCGACCTCACTCTCGAAGTTGGCGACGGTCCGGCCGACGAGGCCGACGACCTGCTCGAGATGATTCAGGAAGAGGTGCGTAACCGGAAGTTTGGCGAGGTCGTGCGACTCGAAGTGCACGAATCGATGCCGCCGTCGCTGCGCACCCTGCTGGTGGAAGAGTTCAACGAAGCGGAAGACGACGAAGGGTTGCCGCTCACCGAAGCCGATGTGTTTGAGGTCACTGGACCGCTCGATGCGTCGGATCTTCTCAGCATCGCAGCGCTCGAGTTTCCGGCGCTCAAGGATCCGCCGTTCAACGGGGTGACGCCACGACGCTTTGCCGACGGACGGAACGTCTTCGATGTGATTCGCGAAGGCGACCTCCTGCTGCATCATCCGTACGACTCGTTCCAGAATTCCGTGGAGCGGATCATTGCTGCAGCCACCGAAGACCCCGATGTGCTCGCGATCAAGATCACGCTGTACCGGACCGGCGGCGAGATCGCACGGCTGCTGGCGAGTGCCGCCGAACGCGGCAAGCAGGTGGCAGTGCTGATCGAGCTCCAGGCCCGCTTTGATGAGGAGAACAACATCATCTGGGCCAAGCGGTTCGAGGATATCGGCGTCCACGTGAGCTATGGCGTTGCCGGGCTCAAGACCCACGCCAAGGTGCTGCTGATCGTGCGGCAGGAAGGCGATGCGATCCGGCGGTACGTGCACATCGGCACCGGCAACTACAACCCGCAAACATCACGCTTCTACACGGACTTCGGCCTCTGCACCTGCGACCCCGCACTGGGTGCCGACCTGAGCGACCTGTTCAACGTCCTGACGGGATTCGCTGCACCAGCCGGCTATCGCAAATTGGTGGTGGCGCCGCGCTGGATGAAGAAGCGCTTCCTCGAGATGATCCAGCGAGAGGCGGAACACGCCCGCCGGGGAAAGCCCGCGCGGATCATTGCCAAGCTCAACGCGCTGGTGGACCAGGACGTCATCGAGGCGCTGTACGCCGCATCAATCGCCGGCGTGCAGGTTGACCTCATCATCCGCGGGATCTGCTGCCTCCGTCCGGGCGTGCCGGGTGTGAGCGACAACATTCGCGTCATCTCGATTCTTGGTCGCTTCCTCGAGCACTCGCGCGCGACGGTGTTTCGCAATGGCGGCAAGGAGGAGGTGTTCATCTCGTCAGCCGACTGGATGCCGCGCAACCTTGAACGCCGGGTCGAGGCAGCGGTCCCAATCGAGGATCCGCGGCATCGCGCCGAAATCCGTCGGGTGCTCGAGCTAATGCTGGAAGACAACCGGCAGGCGTGGGACATGCGGGCCGATGGGAGTTACGTGCAACGACGTCCCGCGCCGGGTGAACCGGAGCGCGGGACACAGCACCTGCTGATCGAGCGGAGTCGGTAACAGGGGCGAAGCCTGGTTCGCCCACTGGCGCTGTCAGTCGGTGCCCAACCGCTTGCGTTGTACGCCGACGGCGCGATCTCCTTGAGGATGAAATCGAGCAGGCCCACGGCTTCGAGGTTGCCGATCTCGAGGTCGGTGTGTTCGGAGCAGTAGCGCATGATGGATGCGAGTGCCTGCTTCCGGGCATCGTCTGGAAGTTGCATGCTCATGATGACTTCAATCGCCCCCTTTTCAGCTTCTCGCACATCCCGACCGCCTGTTGCAGGTCGAGGGAAGTGAACTCACCAAAACCCGCCACTCGCGAAAAAGGAGATCAGCGCAGCCAGGAACGCCAGGCCAGCGGTCACGCTCGTGATGGCGCCAGCGAGGCCACCGAGTTCAACGCCGGCAGACATGCGAAACGACGACCGCACAAACGGTGAGGCGGGATCGGCGGTGTATTCCAGGTAGCGGTTGATCTCGGGGCGAAGTGCAACCCCGAAGTGTCGCATCATGTTGTACTTGATCAGGCCGAGCGGCGCCGCGCGGTGGTTTGGGCCATTGGACGTTGGCACACCGAGCGCGACCTCGATGCTCCGAACCGAGTCGAGCATCCGGCGGTAACGAATGAAAATCGCCACGAACGAATAATCATTATCGAGCGACACCATCGCCGACAGCCCCACCCGGCTTCGCTCACTGACCGGGATGATCACGCCCCAGTCGGCGAGAACACGGGCGTCCATCTTGCGGCGATTGACCACGCTGGTCACCCCGTCAGCAAACGTGTACGTCGGTTCACTGTAGTTGACGATGTATGCGCCGAAATTGGTCAACAG
>JANMSC010000416.1:0-5041 GCA_031388885.1 Gemmatimonadales bacterium
CAGGACACGTCGATGGTGCAGGGCGGCATCTACCAACGCCCGTTTCTCGTCTCCGCAGGTCGTACAGCGGTCGGTGGGTACGCAGAAGCCAGCGCGAGCTACTTCCGCACCGACGGCGTGAGCGAAGGCTTCGGCATGGAGTTCCGTCGCTTCAACATCTTTCTCTTCTCATCAGTGGGTCGCCGCCTGCGGTTCATCTCGGAGCTCGAGTTTGAGCACGGGACCGAGGAGATCGCCCTCGAAACCGCACTGGTAGATTTCACGGTCAACCCATCGTTCATCCTCCGTGCAGGTATTCTGCTGCCGCCGATCGGCGCGTTCAACGTCAATCACGACAGCCCGCGGTACGATTTCATCAATCGCCCGCTCGTCTCGACGACCATCATTCCGTCGACGCTGTCCGAAGTCGGTTTCGGTGCGCACGGACGCCTTGCGCCGCGGGGCTTCTCGCTCTCGTATGACGCGTATCTCGTGAACGGATTGGGTGAGGGTGTAATTCTCAACAGCACGGGGCGTACCGACATCCCGAGTGGCAAATCCGAGGAACGCTTCGCAGAGGACAACAACGGGTCACCGGCTTTCACAGGCCGCGTCGGGGCGCAACGGCGTGGCTGGGGCGAGGTCGGCGTCTCGTACTACGGCGGGATCTACAACACGTTCCGGATCGAGGGCGAGGCGGTGGACGAGCGACGGCGTCTCTCGATTGTCGCCGTCGATTTCAACACGACGCTTCGCAGCATGACCTTGCGCGGTGAGGCCGCCTGGGCCGCGATCGATGTGCCGACGGACCTCGCCGACTTGCTCGGAGACCGGCAGTGGGGAGTCTATCTCGACGCCGTGCTGCCGGTGTGGCGGCCCCGAATCCAGGGGCTGCAGGATGCCGTGGTGAGCCTCGGAGTCCGTCTTGAGCGCGTTGATTTCAATCGGGGGACTTTCGGGTCGACCGGCCTCGAGATCTTCGACGATATCGACGCGGTAACCGCGACCGTCAGCTTCCGACCGGTTGCGGGCACGGTGGTTCTCGCCAACTATCGGCGAGAATCTTCCCGTGATCCGGCTGGCAACCCGCCGGCGAAGACCGGTGGATTCCAGATGGGGTTCGCGACCTACTTCTGACTGCGGGACGACGGTTGCTCGCGCGGTCCGGTCGCCAACTCCGACTGGGCTAGTATTCCCGCGTGTCCCGTCGCTACTGGTCGTCTTTCACGCTCGTCATCGCCGCGGCTGCCGTCGTCGTCGCACCGCTGAGGGCGAACGCCCAACAAGTCGAGATCGCCATTGAACGGCGCCTCGCCGAGGCGTCGCAACTCATGGTGGGCGACACGGTGCGAATTGCGGCCGAAACCGGCGCAGCGGTATTCGCGCGCGTCTCAGCGATCTACGAACCGGCGCCAGATCCTGCGACGGTCACGCGCCGGGATTTTCACGTTCGTCTCCACCTCCCGGACCTGGCCATCCTCCTCGGCCAGCCAGATCGGGTTGATCGTTTTGCCATCGCGCTCGAACCAGGTGTCTCGCCCGACACCGCAGCGGAGCGCCTGAATCGCACCGCATTCGGGTTCCAGGTCTTTCCGTCCGCCCAGATCGCTGCTGGATCGTCCACGACATTTCAAGTCGTTTCGCGATTCCACCGTGCTATCGCGATCATCTCGATTCTCGCCAGCGCCGTGTTTCTCCTCTGCCTCATGCTGCTCAAGGTGGAAGAGCGTCGCATTGACGTGGCAGTGCTCCGCTTCACTGGCATCTCGCGCCGCACGGTGTTCCTGTCGCTGATGCTCGAGTCGGCGGCAATCGCTGTCGTAGGATCGTCGCTCGGTGTCGGAATTGCCATCCTGGCGAGTGCCATGACCAATTGGCACTACCAGCGGGTGTTCGACACCACGCTGCTCTTTTCGATGCTCACGCTGCCAACGATCGGTTTTGCGGTGGCGCTTTCGGTGGTTCTCGGCGTCGGTGCGGGTGGGCTCGCGGCATGGCGACTCGTCCGAACCCCGCCGATATCGCTGTGGAGGAGAACGGGATGACGTGGCGCTGGGCCATCCGCGACCTCTGGCGCCACCCCGTGCGCACGACGCTCTCCGTTGTCGGCGTGGCGATCGCGTCGGCGCTTCTCCTCGACATGATGCTCCTCAGCGGCGGACTCGAGCGGTCGTTCGAGAAGCTCCTGCTCAGTCGCGGCTTCCAGTTGCGGGTGACGCCGAAGGGCACACTGCCATTTGACACCGAAGCCACGATGGGCGATGCAACTCGGCTGCTGGCCGTGATTCGTGCTGACCCGGGTGTGGCGGAGGCTGGGCCAATGCTGGCAACGTCCGTGTTTGCTGGCAACGGGGATGTCCTTGTTCCGTTGGTGTCGTACGGTGTCGATCCGGCGGTACAGGGGATCTACGTGTTGCAGCGCGGCACCGACCTCGGTGCGGCGGACTCGATCGGGATGATGATCGGTGAACCGGCTGCCGCACGGCTCACCGTGGCCGTGGGTGACACGATACGCCTTGTCGGACGCCTCGATCCGCAGGTGGCCGGTGCGGCGGCGGACCGCGCGATGGTCGTGCGTGGCGTCGTGCGGTTTCTCTACGATGCCCGGGACCAGCCGTCGATCGCCGTGCCGATTGCAGTGGCGCGTGAACTCGCGGGTGGGGGCGCGACCGACCGCGCGTCGGTCTTCATGGTCCGCGCAGTGTCGGACGACGCGGTTGCCGGCGTGGTTGCCAGGGTGCAGGCTGCGGTGCCGGCTGTCAGCGTCAACAGCATCGGCGACATGGTGACGCAGTTTCGGATGCGGCTGTCATACTTCCGTCAGCTGTCATTGATCCTCGGCGCCATCGCCCTGGTGGTCACGGTGCTGCTTGTCGGCACGTTGCTCGCGATCACCGTGAACGAACGGCTTGGGGATATCGCGACGATGCGCGCGATCGGCATTTCGAGTGCTTCGATCCTGAAGCAGATTCTTGCGCAGGGCATGATCGTCACGTTGGTCGGAGGGGGTGGCGGCATTGCACTGGGTCTGTTGACAGCGCAATGGCTGGATGCGATCCTGAAATCGTTCCCGGGGTTGCCGGCATCGGTGTCATTCTTCGTGGCGGATACCGAACCGATGGTCCTCGCTGCGACGACGCTGTTGCTGACCGGCTTTCTGGCGGGACTGGCACCCGCGTGGCGCGCCGCGCGTGCGCCGATTGCCGACACCTTGCGGAATGATGCGCCATGAAGACCGTGCTCGAAGCGATAGCCGTTGAAAAGCACTACCGCGCGCACGATCGCACGGTCAGCGCGCTGCGCGGTGTATCGCTGACCCTCGCGCGTGGAGATTACATCGCGATCACCGGGCCGTCGGGCTCCGGAAAATCGACACTGCTGACGCTGCTCGGCGGACTCGACCGGCCGAGTGCTGGCCGGGTCATGGTACTCGGCACGCCGCTTGAACTGCTCGGCGATCGGGCCCTCACGCGGCTTCGACTCGAGCAGATCGGCTTTGTGTTTCAGCGATTTCACCTGCTCCCGGTGCTCACCGCCCGCGAAAACGTCGAGCTGCCGCTGGCGGAACTCGGCCTCGGGGCAGCCGCACGGCGCGGGCGCGCCGATGAACTGCTCGAGTATGTCGGCCTGGCCGACCGGGCACAGCATCGCGCAACCGCGCTGTCGGGCGGTGAGATGCAGCGCGTTGCCATCGCTCGCGCGCTGGCGAATCGCCCCGCCGTGATCCTCGCTGACGAACCGACCGGTGAGCTTGACGCCGCCACCGGACGCGGCATTCTGGGGCTCTTCCGGCGCCTCAATGACGACGGCACCACCATCGTAGTGGTCACGCACGATGAACATCTTGCGCAGGAGGCCGACCGCGTCATCCGGATGCTCGACGGGCGGATCATCGACTGATGCACTGGACCCTCGCGTTCCGCCACCTTGTGGTCCGTCCAGGACGCGCAATGGTGTTGCTGGTCGGCTACGCCCTCGGTGTCGCCGTGATGATCGTCTTGCTGTCGGTCGGCGAGGCGATGCTGCAGCAGTCCCGCGATATCACCCTGGTCGGTGGCGGCGAACTTACTGTGCTCCCGGAAGGCGTTGATATCGAGGCACTCCGGACCGGAGGCCTCACCGGGATGTTTTTCGGGATCGACCGCGCGCGGTTTCTCACCCGGCAGCTGCTTGGTGGAGCGCGTCACGCCGGAGTGGTCCGCGCGGTATCGCCGATGCTTGTCGGAAAACGGCTCGATCTGATCACCGGTGACTCCACCTGGACCGTGCGCGCGGGGGCCGACCTCCCCGATGCGGCGGCAGCAGTCGGCACGGCGCTCGACGTAACTGGCGGCGCATGGCGTAGTACGCCACGCGACCGCAGCTGGACCACACCGGCCGCTCAGCAACTCTATGACGAGATGGATCGCTTTCACTTGCCCGTCGGTCGCGACTCAACGTGGGGCGAGTGGCACTATTTCAACGTGGTGGTGGGCCCCGACGAATGGTGGTACATCACGCTGCTGGTGGGAGGTGACGTGCGCGGCGACCGATGGGGCGGACAGCTGCTTGTGACGCACCGGCGCCCCAGTGGAGACCACGATCGTATCGAGCAATTGGTGCCGCGAGACGCCGTCGTGTTCGATACAATGCGTGCGGACCTGACCGTGGGCAGCATGTCGATCACGCAACGCGATGGCCATTATGTGCTTCGGGGGACGGTCGGTGATGCCCGACTCAATCTCGACATCACGGCTGCACCTAACCGATATTTTCCCGCGGTTGAGCTGCGCGGTGACCAGGTGCTGTCGGGGTATGTGGTGCCGGTGCTGCTCGGGTCAGCGTCAGGCGAGCTGTGCCGAGCTGAGCGCTGCACGACGCTGCGCGACGCACCCGCGTACCACGACCACAACTGGGGGGTGTGGCGCGGCGTCACCTGGGAATGGGGCGCAGGCCGGGGTGTCGTTCACGGTGTCCTTTACGGTGGGGTGATTGCGTCCGACACCAGCATCGGCCGAGGGCGCGCTCCGTTCTTCCTCGCGTTGGTCGATTCACTCGGGGTTCGGCAGGTTTACCGGTTCGA